>CAZWKG010000014.1:0-10076 GCA_964634705.1 uncultured Candidatus Bathyarchaeia archaeon
GGCTGAACATCAGGTACAGGCTGAAGGAGGGGCAGGCACCGGCCGGGTTCGTCCACACGCTGAACAACACTGCCCTCGCCACGAGCCGGACGATGCTCGCCATCCTGGAGCAGTACCAGAAGGCCGACGGCTCCGTCGTGGTGCCCGAAGCCCTCAGGACGTACATGGATGGTGTGGAGCGCATCGAAGGAGTTCTAAACCCCTTGAAGCTGTGACGCCTCCTCATCATCTCCGACGGGTAGTCTGATGGACCCTTCCATATTCAGGAGGTTACTGATGCAGTGTGTAAATCCAGAGAATCCTGGAGATGCTGTCGGATTCGTTGCCGGGCGGCGCCCCTTACGACTGTGCTTGAGATCCCGCTCTAAGGGTAGGCGAACTTCCCATATCTGCTGTCGACGATGAGGCTGTTCTCTCCGAGGCTGCGCTCGCACCGGCCGATGACCTGGACGCCTATGCCGAAGCCCTCGGCGACGCCGACGACCTCCTCCGCCGCCTCCGGGTCGACGATGAACTCGAAGCCGACGCCCATGTTGAAGTCCTCGTACATCTCCCTCCACCCGACCTCGGCCTCCCTCTGGATCAGCCTGAAGATGGGGTCGGCATCCGGCAGCGAATCCTTCACGTAGCGGACGCCCCTGCCGAGGTTGAGACACTTCGTCTGGCCGCCTCCGGTGTTGTGGACCATCCCATGCACGGCGCCCCCCACCTTCTCTAGCACCGCAGCCGCCACAGGAGCGAATATCCGCGTCGGCGACAACAACGCCTCCCCCACAGTCATATCAAGCTCGTCCACGTAGTCGTCGAACCTGAGCCGCCCCGTGAACCGCCCCCGACCCGGGTGCGCGAGCTCCGGATACTTCTCAAGGTAGCCGGCCTCCATCAGGCAGCTCCGGGCCAGTGTAAGCCCGTTACACATGATACCGCTGTTCACGCCCCTCTCATAGCCGGCCCGGCCGCCGCTACGAAGCCCGACGATCACGTCGCCCAGGGCGATCCTCTCGCCTGTCACAACCCTGTCGAGGTCGACCCGCCCGAAGATGGCCCCAGACACATCCAGGGTCCTCATCTGGTCCGGGTGGTCGGCGGTCTCTCCGCCGGCGAAGAGGATCGGCATCCCCCTGTCCGCCAACATCTCAAAGCAGTCGGCGAACCCTTCTGCGAGGGCGGCCAGCAACTCGACCCGGTCGATGAGCAGCGTGTTGAAGGTGACGTAATCGACGAAGGTGACGGGGCGCGCAGCGACGCAGAGGATGTCGTCTAGGTTCATCGCCACCACATCCTGCGCCAGCCCCTGGAACCAGGAGGCGTCCCCCGTCTCCCTCCAGTGGAGATACGCCTGGATAGGTTTGCTCCCCGCCCCGTCTACATGTGACACAAGCCCCATCCCTGGATCATCAGGGTCCCGCTGGACCACGCAGAACGCCCCTGGGAAGAGGTTATCTACAACATCGCGGAAGGCCTCGACCCCCTTTTTCTTGATGTCAACCCCCAAAGCTCTATACCGCGACATAACGACCACTCCCTGCATAATGAGAGGTGGAAGATATGTTAAATTTATCCACAGAAGCTCTAACAATCTTTAAAATAGCACTAAAGGCCTCATACCTGAGAAGGAGGCCGCGAGGAAAACAAGATGGCTCAGGATGCCCCACGGAGAGAGGAGCTGGAACACTGGGTTAGGGAAGCTGCAGAGGCCTTCGCCCCTGAAATGGTCGCCTTGGCCTACACTGAGCCGACCTACAGTGGTTGGGGGCTCATCGGCGTCCTGGCTGTTGCCGACGGGGTCGGCAGGGGCGTTCAGAGGCTCTCTAGGAGCTACGATGAGATTAGGTTTGGTGTCCTCGCCGTCGATAGGAAGCTCTTCGAGTCGGATGTCAAAGCCTCGGCCCTCCTCGAGGTCGCCGCGGGGAAGCTGCTCCTCCCATACGTATCCTTAGCGGGGGTGGACTACCTCGACCGCTGGGATAAGCTCTACAAGCGGCGTAAGATCGAGGAGAGCCTCGCCGCCCTCGCCTTGGAGCACCCGGAGCTGTCCAGCGAACTCCTCATAGACCCGAGGTACTTCGTCCACGACATCCTAATCAGGCTATCCCACATCATCCCCCAAGCCTATGACCTCCTCCACACCCTCGATGAGACTGGGCACACCTTCGTCGAGGCCTACAATGAGGCACTGAGGGATCTCACTCGCGCGGAAACCATTCACATTAGAGATGGCCTCGTAGCCGTCGACAGAGGTTTCGTAGACGCCATCCTGAGTCGCGGCGCCTCCGTATCCGACCAGCTGACCCGGGTCCAGAAGCAGCTACAAAGCCTTCTAAAGCTCGGCCTGAGAGGCGTCGTCGACCTCCTCCGGCCACCGTCCGGCTTCTCCATCGTCGAGGGGATGCTCTCCACCGCCTTCGCCTCAGATCTCCCGAGGCACGACCGTTTCCTCCACTTCCCCACAGCCATGGGCCTCTCACCACTCTCCGATTCCACCCCCATTGAGGAGCTCCTCGCCAAGCTCGAGCCTTCTAGCCACGTAGACGACGCAAGGCTGCGCAGGTTCGGCGGAGCCCTCAACGAAGTATATCTGTTGACTTACACCGCCGGCGGTGCCGCGCAGAGGGCCATCGCGAAGCGATACCCCAACTGGGTCAGCCTTAAATGGGCGCCCATCGCCCTGTGGACCCTCGGAACCCAGAACTTCGCCGTCCTCGGCCGATCCAGGATGGAGAGGGAGTGCGCCGCCACAAGCCTCCTCAGCCGCAGCGGAATCCCTGTCCCGAGGATCCTCCACACGAGCTTCAAGGACCGCATGCTTCTGAGGGAGTTTGTAGAGGGGGAGAACCTCGCCGACATCGTCAAAGCCGTCATCAAGAGAGGCGTCTCCAACGACCATGAGGGGGCCCTACTCAATCGGGTTGGCGGCACCGTGGCGGCCGTCCACGGCTTGGGAGCGACGCTGGGCGACTGTAAGCCCGAGAACTTCATCGTCGCGCCGGGGGGAGAACCCTTCGTCGTCGACCTCGAGCAGGGTGCGAGGGGCGGCAACGAGACCTGGGACCTGGCCGAGTTCCTATACTTCTTAGGTCACTACGCGGGGCCCCTTGATCCCCTCCAGGGAGTGGCCGATGTGGCACGACGCTTCATAGAGGGCTACTTGAGCGGTGGCGGGAGCAAGCGGCGCGTGACCGAGGCGGCGCGGCTCAAATACACGAAGGTCTTCACCCCCGTCACCCTGCCCCAGGCCATCTACACCATAGCCAGAACCTGCCGGAGGGAGGCAGGGTAGGCAGCAGGGAGACAGAGGGATCAGCGGAGGGAGTGAGATACTAACAAAGCTGAATAAACTGTTGAAGAGAATAAGAACAATTAGACGTACGTTGAAACTAAGGAGGAGGAAAGGTAGAGGGATAGAGGCTATTGTCGAACCTGGACTTGGAGCACTATATTTTAGGATACCATGGATGAAAAAGCTGGACAATATGAAAAAAGAAAAGCGTGGACGTAAGAGTCGAAAGAAGAACAAGCGGAGAAAGTGAGACGGGTGAAAAGGCTACCAAGTTCTATTAGGATTAAATACTCATTCGGCGAGAACGTCGTTGCGATAGTGGAAAGGTTAGATCATAATTTGAACCAAGCGAACATCTCAGTGGAAAAAATTTGTAGAAGGATTCTAGTAAATGAATTGTCGGCCGATGAAGTTGACCATATGAAGAATTTCTATGCACGCATGGGGAGAATCGAACATGAAACCCATATCTTAACTCCACCCATCCTTACCGAGCGTGATAAGCAAAATCTCATGTGTCGATACTACCTTGCCGAGGACCTAAAATCCTTTGATGATGGCCTTGACGAGTGGAGGCAAGCGGTCCAGAAAGCACATGAGGCGGGGGGCATCGATGAGGATCTCGTGGAATCTTCGCTAAAATCTTTAGAGGTTGTGCGAAAGGTAGCAAAGCTCTACAGTGGTCATTGGGAGACAAAGAGGAAGGCTGAGCTCGCATTTATTGCCGAGGAACTGCAGCGGGGCGTTGACGACCTTCCTAACCCGACAGAGAAGGTTGAGAACGTCTTAAGGGGACGTATAGGCCTCGAAGAGGTCGACTATTACATCGTCGACAACAAGTTTCCAAACTGCTCAGCCAGACGATGGGGCGGCCAAAGATGGATCGTTGGATGGAGCGACCCACCTGAAATGGCAACCCCCGAAGTAGTAGCTCAGGTAATATCAGATGAAGCATCGCACTGGATACTCGAAGATCCCTTCACGGAGGAGAAGCGATGCGAACTCGCAAAACAATTGAGAGAGAACCTTGATAAACGGGAAGAAAAGCTCATAGCCGAATACTCAGACCCAGACCGAAGGCTTCTCGATGGCGTCGATGGTGCAAGCATGGTGTTGAAAGAGGGTTACGGTCATACATTCATAGGCTTCCCTTGGACACAAGATGAGATACCTGAGGAGCTGACCCCGCCACGCCAAAGGGGGAGGAAGGGTACGCTTTACGCTGAGAGCTATCACTTTACGAGATGGTTTCACGACCATTGGAATGAGTTTCTCGAGAACACGTCGATGAATGCTAAAGACTGGGCGTGGCAATGCGTCGATGAAAATATTACGAAGTTCATAGAAATAGCGCGAAAATTCTTGGAGAGGGGCACAATTTACGAATATTAAACCTCACGGGCGGGAGATCAGCCCCAGGTTCTCGACGAGGTTCTCCTGGAGCCTGATGTACTCGCTGTCGCTGATCCACCCCTCCCGCCGGATCTTCACCAGCCCCGTCATGATCTTGTCAACGGCCTCGCGGCTCCTAATGAGGTTCAGCCCTTCGGCCGCCCGCCGATACGCGGTGCCTAGGCCTCTGTCTCTGCGCAGGCCCCTCACCGCCTTGGCCAGGTACTTCTCCAGGAAGGCGGATCGGGGCTTGATGAGCATCGTAATCTTGCTCTGGAGGTTGTCCGCCAACATACGCTTGAACCGCGAGAGGAGGCCTTTGGATTCAGAGGCCTCCACGGGGGGGTAGAAGTCGAACTTCTCTCCGTACTGGAAGATGTAGAAGGGGATGTACAGGTCCACAATCTCCGCCTCCATGTCGAAGCAGAGATTGGACATGGAGCGTTGCTTACCCTTCTTCGACCGGACGAGCTTATCGATCATGGCGGCGACCCTCTTCGCCTCCGCCCCCAGCTCCTTGATATCCGCCCTCCTCCTCTTGATCTCGTCTCGGCACCGCACCTCCTCCTCTCTTATCTTATCCGCCTCGGAGTCGATGTCGTCTTTATACTGGGCTCGGACCTTCTTAACCTCGGCGTCGCGCCAAGCCTCCAGCGACCTGACGGCTCTGTCAGCCTCATTGAACTTGGCCTCGAGCTTCTCGATCTCTCTCGACAGATCCTCGACGGCCTGTTCATCCTTAGCATCCTTGAGCAGATTCAGTTTACGCCTCCGTCTGTCGATCTTCCTCTTCAGACTCGTCCGCTCTCGCCTGATGGGGTCCGCCTTCCTCCTGTACTCCTTCATTATCTTCCTCAATTCGACCTCGATGGCCTTCCCGAATTTGGCCTTGGTCTTCTCGAAAGCCCTCCTCATCCGGGCTTTGACCTTAGAGCTCCTATCTCGGATGTTCTGGATCTCCTCATTCAGCACCTTTTTGCCGATGTCGAGGGCGTCCCTCAGGCTCCTCTTCGCCTTTGCAAGGCTCTTCAGATCTATCTCGATGTCGTCCCGCAGGGAGTATATGGACCCGATGATCGATTCTATATCTCCGCTCTTCAGGACAGGTTCGAAGACGACAGGCTCATCCATGGGGAAGTCGGACAGATTCATCAGGAACTCTGAGAGTTCAGCCGACTCGCTTGGTTGGATGAGGCCGTTGATCCTCATCGTCTTGCGGCCTGCGAACTTCTTGAAGATAGACCCCTTGTCCCTCAGCACCTCCCGAAAAGTCTTCGGGTCTTCCAATGAGGTGCCGAGAGCTCTCACGAACTCCTCAACATCAGGGATTGCGCTGTAACTGACGGAGGCATAGTTCAGCCCTAGCAGGTCTATGAGGAGGGCCCCACCCTCCCAGGGATGGATGTGGAGAGGGTAGTAGACTCGGGCAATGGCTGACAAGGGTTTCCGCCCCCGGCGTGCCTCGGCGAGGACGAAGAGGGAGGCTAGCTCCAAGTCGCTGGTGAAGGGGTGGGCGCGCTTATCGTCGACAGTGGCGTATGGGATGATCTTCGCCTTCAGGCCCACCAGCCTCCCTAAATCCTTATCCTCCGTGGACGATAAAAACCTTCGTCAGACGCGCCGGTCAGCCCAGGTCCCAGTATCCGCTGAGCCTCTCCGCCAACGTGTCGATGACCTTCTCCGTCGCCCTGAGCAGCCGTGGCCCGCCTCTCCGTGGGGAAGGCCGCTCCACCAGATCCAACTCCACCCCTATAAGCCCTGAGAGGAGGGAGAGCCACCCCTCCGCCACCGTCTCCGGGTTGTAACCGCTGCAGCAGAGGTCGACCACGCCGCAGTCCGCTGCGGAAGCTGCGTCGGCGACCGCTTCCCCTATCGACCGCAGGCCTGTGAAGGTGAGGCCAAGGCTCACCAGCCCGTCCCTGAAGTGGGGGTCGGAGCCCCCGTTCCTTATGATCGCCTGCGGCCTGAACGCCCTAGCCAGTGGCTTGAAGACCCGTTCGAGGACGAGGCCCATGCACTCGTCATCCGCCCCAGGTGGCAGGGGGACGTTCACGGTGTAGCCCGTGCCGGGGTCGCTGCCGATCTGGTCGACAAAGCCCGTGCCGGGATATATGGTCCGGGGGTCCTGGTGGACGGAGATGAAGAGGACGCAAGGGTCCTCGTAGAAGATGTCCATGGTGCCGTTTCCCGCATGGGCGTCGGAGTCGAAGATGAGCACCCTCTCCAGGCCTCGGTGCTCCAGCAGCGCCTTGGCGCAGACGGCCACGTCGTTGAACACGCAGAAGCCTCCGCCGTAGTCCGGTCCGGCGTGGTGGAGGCCTCCCCCGACCCCCTCTGCGACCCTGAACCCCTTCGAAAGGAGTTCTCCAGCCTTCAGAGCTGTTCCGACGATGAGCCGAGCGGCCCGGGCGATGGCCGGCGTAAGCGGTGTGTCCCCGGAGAGGGGGGCGTGCCTCGCGGCCAGGCGCTCCACCAGGCTGATGTAGGCGTCGGAGTGGATGAGGCGGAGGTCAGCGTCTCCGGCGGCCTCGGGCTCGACCAGATGGATCTCAGGGCGGTTGAGTAGGCCGTGTGCGTCGAGGAGTCTCATGAAGCGGGGGAACCGGTCTCCCCTGAAGGGGTGGTCTGGGCCGAAGTCGTACTCGGCGACTCCGCTGTGATAGACGATGGCTATGCGATCCACGGTACAGGTGTCTCCTCTGGGTTATTTAGGCCTCCGCTTCGGGATTATATGGCCATGTCGAGGGTCTCCTTGGCCGTGTCGAAGACCATGCAGGTGAGGGTTTTCTCGATGCCCCGGACTGTCCTCAGCTTGTCTACGACGAATCGGCCGATGGCCGCCACGCCCCTGTCCTTTACCTTGATGAGGATGTCCCAGTCGCCCGTGATGATGTGGACCTCCTGCACCTCGGGGAAGCCAGCCACCTGCCTCGCGATGCGGCGCTGGTCAAGGGGCTCCTCCACCCCCGGCGTCCTGTAAGTGAATGAGGCGAGGATGAAGGCCGTCGTCGGCTTCCCGAGCTTCGCGGCGTCGAGGATGAGCTTGTACCCACTTATCACGCCCAAGTCCTCAAGCCTCTTAATACGAGAGTAGACGGTGGTTATGGGGCTATGGATGCGTCGGCTTATCTCCCTCGCCGAGACCTTCGCATCCTCCTGCTGGAGTAAGGGAGACGAACCCAGCGCATACGGCTGGTACCTAGAGATGCTGCGAGAGGGGGTTCCTCCCTCCGCTGGCTTCGGCATAGGCGTCGAGCGGCTGACCCGCTACGTTAGCGGTCTGGAGAATATCTGGGACGCCGTCCCCTTCCCCAAAGTCCCGGGGGTAGCATCCCCATAATTTGCAACGGTCCATTTATTTGAGTTAAAAACACTTTTCATCAAGCCACAACGGTATTGAATTGAGGAGTTTGAAGAAGAGGCTTCGTTAATGCGGCGAGAAACACCGCTGGTTACGGTTCTCCTCCCCACCTATAACCGCGCGCACCTACTGCCGAGAGCCGTAAGGAGCATGCTGAACCAGACATACCGCAACTATGAGCTGATAATTGTCGACGACGGCTCAACCGACGATACCCCAAGCGTGGTCAAGACCCTTGAAGACGAACGGATCATGTACATAAGACACGAGGAGAACAGGGGGATTCTTGCCGCCCGCAATACGGGGCTCGACGCAGCCAAAGGCGACTACCTGACGAGGGTCGACGACGATGACGAGCTGGTCCCCGAAGCCCTAGAAACCGCCGTCAAGGAGTTGAATAGGCTCGTCCCTAAAGGCGTCCGTTATATCATTTTCGACGTGCTGGACGTTGAGAACAACCGAGTGAGCGGGAGCGGCGCAAAAAGGGAGATGCCCATGACCTTTGAGGATTTCCTTTGCGAGCGCGTCACCCCAGACTATTGGGGGGTTATAACGAGAGAGCTCATTGGAAGCGAAAGGTTCGACGAGCGCCTCTTTGGGGGAGAAAAGATAATGGGGATGAGGCTTAGACGAAGGACGGCGACTTATTACAAACCCATAGTTCTTTACAGGGCTTATCGGAGGCACGGCGACGGCAGGATGAGCTCCCTCAAGAAAAGGATGGAAAACGCCTCCAGAGTCGCAATGACTGAGAAGATATACCTTGAGGAAAACGGAGGCGATCTGATCAAGCTTTGCCCCCGGGTATTCGCCAAGTGTTTGGTAAAACTAGGTTTCTATCAGGCGATCGCCGGTGAAGCGGAGGGAGCGAGGAAATCCCTTCGTTGCTCCCTAGGGATAAGGTTTAGCGTAGCCGCGTTACTAATTTGGCTATTCACATATCTCCCATGGAAACGGAAGATGATAGACCTCCTTTTCAGGTAGAATGAAACGCTAAACTTTGGAAATATCGTGTCAAACGGCAAGGAATGCTTAACCCGCTAATATCAGTTTTATGGCAGTCTTATTCACGACGTAGAACTGCATCTCGTATTTTGCGTATTTGTAGACAAGCAGGTCCGGAAAGTTCTCATTCAGCGTGAGCCATTCAGTTTTACCCTTTTCGCCTCTGTATATCCACGAAGTTACGTTGTGCTGATCGAGCCATTTTGCGTATTCAATCGGGGCCTCTATGCCGTAGGAAGCGGGCGAATAATGGGTTCCTAGAAGGTCTTTAGCTTTGATGTGCCACTTCGACACCAACCTGTAGTTTAGGATGGGGTAGTCGCAGAGGATGGTGCCTCCACGGTAGTATTTTATTCCTTCGTCTGCTGCGGAGAATACTCCATTTGGTATGCTCTGGAATCGACCGTAGGCCAGAATAAAGTAGGTGTAGGAGAGCAACGTTACCAGGAGCAGGATTTTCTCGACATGAAGCCTACTCAAACGGACCTGAAATATTGGTAACCTAATCCTTAACAGCTGGTAAACGACGATGGCGTATCCGAGGGCCGCGACGGGGATGGACATCCTGAGCATAAGAAGCAGGTACTCCAGCCTCTTGCCGAAATAGGGTACGAACAGAGGGCCGAAGACGACAAGAACGGCCATGAGGAAAAGGTATAGGTGATACCTCCTCCATCGTCTGAGGATCATATGGACTAAGACAATTAAAACTCCGAACATGGATCCAAGCAGGACGATGCCGGACGGCGTTGTTGGCCAAGTCTTCAGCCTATGGAAGGCCCACCTTGAAATCAGCTCAAGGAGAGGCTTCCCCCATCCACTTTCCGTCCATCCTCCAAAGAAGTTGTAGAGACTCCAGTAGAGGGGGTATATGGCGTTCCCCGTCTGGGCGGCGAAGAACCAGCAGAAGACGCCGGTCACCAGGAGCCAAGCCACTATGAACGGGACTAACCTCGTCGACGCTCGCTCGATTAGGACGGCGGCGACGACGAAGATGATGGAGACCATCCAGAACTCGATCCTGCTCTGACAGGCCAG
>CAZWKG010000014.1:10176-12506 GCA_964634705.1 uncultured Candidatus Bathyarchaeia archaeon
CCTCCCAGTAGAGGTTGTCCCTGCCGATCAGGTATAAGAGGTAGGTGTTGACGCCGCCCAGTAAGACGTTTAAGGCCCGGTAGGGGGCGATGGAGGCGGTGTTGAAGACCCAGAGGAGGAATGCCTGGACGAGGTGCGGCACCATCCCCCAATAGTATTCACAGCCGTTGAGGTCCCACATCCTGCCCTGTCTCAGGCCTATCTTCAAGGAGAGGTAGGAGATCTGCCAGTGGTGGTACGAATCCAAGTTCCAGTCTAGGGGTAGGAAAGCCCAGATGAGGGCGCGAGGGATGATGGCGAGGGACGTGAAGAAGAGGAAGACGTAGACCTTGTTAGTCAGGATGGGAAGAAGGTGTCTTTTCACGTCCATGGCTTGATGTAAGATTTCAGGGTTCGATTAATGAAAGTGTCGATCTCAACCGTAGAGATGAAAAAGGGGAGGCTATAGCAGGCTTTTGAGTTCAGGGTCTTCGACCTGAAGCTCTCGGCACTTGTCGATTGTTTCAACTGCACGCCGGAGGTGTGGGATGGTGATGGAGCCTCCGACGACGAGGGCCACGTTCAGCGCCTCCAAAAGTTCGTCATCGGTCATCCCTAGCTGGATGCACCGGATGATGTGGTAGGTGACGCAGTCGTCGCACCTGAGCACCGTCGAGGTCGCCAGCCCCAGCAGCTCCTTCGTCCTCTCGTCCAGTGCCCCCGCCTCGTAGGCGCGGCTGTCCAGAGCCCAGAATCGTTTGAGGTCGAGGTTGCCGGTGCCTAAGATCCGCTCGTTCATCCGTCTACGATACTCGTTGAACTCCTGTAGGGTTCGCATAGAGGAGAAGAAGTGCCTCCGAACCCAAAAAGGTTCTCACATCGGGGTGAAGATTTTATGGTGGGTAGGCCCATTAGGATTGGGGATGACGACCATAGGCGAGGGGGATGATGTCCTCCTCTACCTGGACCAGAGGCGGACATACCTTGTCCGTGTCGAGGATGGGAAGCGGTTCCACACCCATAAGGGCTACGTCGAGCTCGGCGACCTCGTCGGAAAGCCCTACGGCTCCCCTCTGAGGAGCAGCCTCGGCATCACCTTCTACGCCCTTCGGCCGATGGTCCGCGACAGGATCCTGAAGACGGACAGGCGGACCCAAGTGATGTATCCGAAGGACACTGGCTACCTCATCCTACGGCTGGGGATCGGGTCCGGGAGCCGAGTGGTCGAGGCTGGGACGGGGAGCGGGGCCCTCACCTGCGCCCTGGCGGGGGCTGTCAGGCCCGACGGCATGGTATACAGCTACGAGATCAGGCCCGAGTTCCAGAGGGTGGCGGCGTCCAACATCGACAGGGCCGGGCTGATGCCATACGTGGAGCTGAAGGAGGGCGACGTGACGGAGGGCATCGACGAGGAGGATGTGGATGCGGTCGTCCTCGACCTGGCGACGCCTTGGCTCGTCATCCCCCTGGCCTACCGGGCTTTGGCGGGTGGCGGCGTCTTCGCTTCCTTCAGCCCCACCATAGAGCAGGTGATGAAGACGGTGTCGGCCCTGAGGGGGCACCCCTTCGTGGATGTTGAGACCGTCGAGCTCATCCTGAGGAGGATAAACGTCGCGGAGAACAGGACGAGACCCGAGACCCTGATGATCGGCCACTCCGGCTACATAACCACGGCTCGGAAGGTGCTGGAGCAGACCCCGTCGACTAGATAATGTGGTCGTTGTCGACACTAACCGGGAGGATAACTCTATATTTTCCATTCCCTTATTCATGTTTGAAGCGTCATGTTGGACGAGAAAGCTTTAGATTTGATGAGGAAGATGATGGAGGCCTTCGGCCCCTCGGGATTCGAGCGGGAGGTCTCGGTCCTATCCAAGGAGTACATGGAGCCCTATGCGGATGAGGTTGTGGCCGATAAGCTCGGCACCGTCACCTTCGTAGCCAGGGGGTCCGCGGACCGGCCTAGGGTGCTACTCGCGGGGCACGTCGACGAGGTCGGGTTCGTCATCTCCTCCATCACCGACGAGGGTTTCCTCACCTTCAACCCCCTCGGCGGGTGGTGGAATCAGGTTCTGCTGGGGCAGAGGGTGGTGATCCGAACAGGCGAGGGGGATGTCCACGGCGTCATCGCAGCGAAGCCTCCCCACGTCCTGCCGGAGGAGGAGAGGAAGAAGGTGGTGGAGAGGAAGGATATGTTCATCGATGTCGGCGCCACCAGCAAGGAGGAGGCGGAGGAGACGGGGGTCAAGATCGGCGACGCCGCCGTCCCATGGAGCCCCTTCAGCGTCATCCAGAACGGCAGGGTGGCGATGGGGAAGGCCTTCGACGACCGCATCGGCGCCTTCATCCTC
>CAZWKG010000015.1:0-12299 GCA_964634705.1 uncultured Candidatus Bathyarchaeia archaeon
ATCCGCTTCGAGGGGCAGATGGAGACGCCTTGAGTTATGGTGACGCCGTCGGCGATGACGGCATAGTCGCCTATGAGGCTGCCGGACTCAACCTTCACCCACCGCTCGAGGGTAGCGTTCTCCCCTATGATGGCGTTCCTAACCGAGGTGTAGTCGCCGATGGTGGCACCTGGGAAGATGATGGAATTCTCGATCCTGCAGCCCATGCCGATGTGGACGTGGTCAGCGATGGACGTGCTCGGGCCTATGATAGAGTTGGCACCCACCTCGACGCCGGCGCCGATGGATGATGGCAGGAGGATCTCCGCCGACTCGTCGACCTTGGACCCTTCGCCAACCTGGACGCCGTCTAGCTTGGCAAGCAATAGACCATTCGCTCCGAGGTAGTCCTCGGGGACACCGACATCCACCCAGAGGCCGCGGGCCTCGAAACCGTAGAGCACCCCCTCCTTCGCAAGGAATGGAAACACCTCCTGCTCGATGGAGACCGACCTCCCCTCGGGGATGTAATCGATCACCCTTGGGTCTAGGACGTAGATGCCGGCGTTGATGAGGTTGCTCGGCGCCTCCCCCGGCTCAGGCTTCTCCACGAACCTGAGGATGCGCCCCTTGCCGTCGAGCTCCACAGCGCCGTAGCGGCTCGGATCGGCGACTTGGAAGAGGGCGATGGTTGCGAGGCCACCCCTCTGCCGGTGGAACTCGACGAGACGCCGGTAGTCGATGTCGGAGATGATGTCCCCATTCAGCATCAGGAAAGAGTCGCCGTCCTGCAACAGGTCGGCCGCCTTTTTGATGGGGCCGCCAGTGCCGAGGGGCCTCTCCTCACGGGAGTAGATGATGCCCAGGTCGAACTTAGTGGGGCCGAAGTAACGTACCAGGGCCTCGGCCATGTAGTTGACAGCGAGGACGACCGTGTCCACCCCTCCCTTAGAGAGGTTCTTCAAAGTCCAGTCCAGCAGCGGCTGGTTCGCCACTGGGAACAGCATCTTGGGCCGGGTGCAGCTCAGCGGCCTAAGCCGGGTGCCGAAACCGCCCGCAAGAACGAGGGCCTTCAATCCATTCGCCGCAGGTGATCATGCTGGGCGATACGTTTAAGAAGCTTTGGCTGGGCCGTCAGCGGTCCAGGTTCTCGAAGAGGAAGCCCAGATCCCTGCTAGGGTCGTCGTTCTCGAACTTCTCCTACCGCTCCAGGGAGCCGAGGTGTACCAGAAGGCGTCGCTGACGTAGGCCTTACGGGGTAACCCCTCTCGGTGATGATGTACTCCGAGACAGGGCTCTATTCCTCACTGGGGGCGGGGATGACCCCTCTAAACCTCGGCTCCTGCATCCTCACATCTCCTTGGCGAGGAGCATGAATCCGCCGATGAGGGCTATGGCCACCCCGACGGGCGTGATGAGCCGGGGGTTGACGACACCGACATCCGCTTTGAGGGAGAAGTAGGTGAGGAGCGCGCCCAAGATGAGGATTATGATGCCGAAGAGCTTGACGGCGAGACCCGTTAAGGTCATCCCTCCTCCCTGGGACATGGATACTCAGCCCTAGTTTATGGCCTTCCTTATATAAGATTGAGATCTTTTCAGACTGCCTCGAGCTTGGCTGGGAGGTACTCATCAACGATGTAGGTGAGGCCGTAGCGGCTGAAGGCCTCGAGCTCAGCCTTCTTCCCTATCTTGAGGAAGACCTCGATCTCCCTCTGCCACAGCTCATCCTTGTAGCGTGGGTCATCCCTCAGCTCCTTGAGCCGCTTCAAGTCGGTGTCGGTGAGGTTCTCGGTCGGCAGCTTGTACTTGACGATGTCGGAGGCCCATACGCCTATCCATCTGGCTTCGGGGGTGGCTAGGCCGCGGAGGTGGGCGGCGTTCGCCGAGCCGGAGATGATGACTATAGCGATGTGGACTCCCCAGGGGTCGCCGTCGGTGAAGATGTAGACGGGGAGGCCGTGGTCGCGGTTGAGCCTGTGGATGATGCTCCGGGTCGAGCGGGGCGACTGGCCCGCTGTGTGGATTAGGATTGCGTTGAACCGCTCGTGGGCCCTCTCCTCCACCAGCCGTG
Source organism: uncultured Candidatus Bathyarchaeia archaeon (assembly GCA_964634705.1). GTDB lineage: Archaea > Thermoproteota > Bathyarchaeia > TCS64 > TCS64 > CAZWKG01. The sequence continues at coordinate 2,054 of CAZWKG010000015.1, forward strand.
TGAACATGGCGCCCTTCTCTATGACCAGCACCTTGTCGGCGGTGGTCTCCACGAACTCGGAGCTAGTGAGGGCGGGGCCGATCATGACGCCGTCCGGGTGCTCGGTCAGGTTCATCCGCTTACCCTCGTACCCCGGCACGGTGTACTCGATGGTGAGATCGCCGAAGATGGCGCTCCTCTCCTCTGGGAAGAGGTTGAACTCCTCCCGCGGCCTGTTCAGCGCCGTCTCCAGGTCGGTGATGATGTTGTCCGACTCGGCCTGGTTCCTGAACTCTATGTCCCGCTGGCCCCGGGCGGAGTAGTAGACCTCTCTGAGGGTGCTCGTCTTCCTCAGCTTGAGCAGTTCCCTGGCGAACCAAGACGTCCATACGAGCTGGGTGAGGGGTCGGATGTGCCTTATGTTCCTGGCGTGCCTCCGTATCGTCCTGCCGCCGAGGACATACTGCCGCAGGTCGGGGTCGTAAACGATGTTGTCCGTCGACCTGCTCTGTATCATGATCCAGGGGAACTCCCTGTTCTCTATCTGCTCGTAGATGAGGCTGCCAATGGACTTGAGGGCAAGTTCCATCGACTCCCTATGCCTCTCGGTTTTCTTAACGACCTTCTCCTGCAATCTGGGGCACCTCGCTTATCTTCTTCTCAACCTCCGGGATCCGGGCGCTCACCGCCTCCAGCAGAGGCCTGATGTCAGGCGGCTCCTCCTTGTCCGAGAGCTTGGTGGAGAACTCGGCTATCTTGGGGAGGAACTTCTCGAAGATGTCCAATCGACGTCTCTCCCTGGCGATGCGTATGCTCCTCGCGATGTAGAGCCTCAGGGAGCGTGCGACGCTGCGGAGGGCGTTGGTGATCTCACGCTCCACCTCAGGCTGGTCGGCCATGTACTCCTTGCCGACGGTCTTATACGGGATCTTCGTCGAGCAGACGTGGACAACGGCGACGACGGGCGTGTCGCTGGAGACCTTGTAGGTGCTCCAGTTTATTACCTTGTTGACGACCTTCCAGACGACGCCGCTCGACTCGTCGAAGAGCAGCGGAATCCGGTTGGCGAACCTGTATATGGTGATACCGCCCTTGATCTGCTTGGCGACGGTTCTACCGTGGGCGATGGCCGCCTCGATGATAAAGGGGAATCCCAGGTATGTGGCGGGCTTCCGCTGGAACACCTTCAGGAAGTCGTCCTCAGACAGGTTCAGCTCCTTCCTGATGCCGGTCTCCAGCAGTTCTTCGCCTATGGGGGAGAGGCAGCTAGGGTCGGGGCGTTGGAAGTCGTTGAAATCCCTGGCGGTCCGGACCAGCCTGACTATGTCGTCGGGGGCCAGGGTCTTCGGGTCGACCTTCAGACCCACCTTCGCGGCCCTTAGGAACCTTTTCGCCGTTTTCTCGCCGACGCCCTGGAAGTGCTCCATCATGAAAGTCTTCATGTACCTCGAATCGGTGACTGCGGCCAGCCTCCTGAAGGTCTCCACGTCGATGCCGTGGGGGTGAGGATTCACCGACCTGGGGAGGGGCGGCATCCTCTCTGTCGCCCTAACGAAGCGGTAGAGGCGGCCCCTGGGGTCTACGAAGGTGAGGTCGGCGTAGGGGTTGACCATCGCCGTCTGCTTCAGGTACTCGTGGATCCTGTACATGCTGCGGCTGTAGTCGCCCTCGAGCTGTAGCTCCACGGCCGTCCCCCTCCAGCCCTTCTTGTTCTCCACCATGGTGTGCTTCATGATCAGCGGCCGGTTTTGCTCTATGTCGATCATCATCTCGTAATCGTGGATGTCGCCGCCCGTGCTCGACGTGACCCTCAAAGGCTTGTGGGTCGTGATCTGCCCGTAGAGGAATGTGATGGTTCCCCCGAGGCCGAAGGTGCCCCTGGCCTGCCGAAGCTTGTATTTTGAGCCGTAGAACACCTGACCGAAGCACATGGGGATTTGTTCGGAGGGGACGCCGGTGCCGTTGTCCTCGATCCTCAGGGTGTAGATGTTTGAGCCGCTATCGGAGGTGTCGATCTCCGTAAGCCTAAGGTAGATGTCAGGCGGCACCATTCGGGCCTCGCAGGCGTCGAGGGAGTTCTCCAGCAGCTCCCTGACGGCGGAGTATATCGCCCTGCTCGGGTTGCTGAACCCGGCGATCTCCCTGTTCCTGTAGAAGAAGTCTGACGGGCTTATGGCCTGGTACTCCGCCTCGGTCATGTGATCGTCACCTCAAATCCACCTCCGGCTCCTGCTCTTCCCAGAGCTCCGCCCGCTCCTTCTTCATCTTCCTCCTGTAGGCGTAGAGGAAGTTCCAGACGGTCTTGTGGAAGGCCCCCCTCACCAGCATCAGGACTGCCTCCCTCACAACCTCGAGGCTTTCGATCCGGCCGATGATGGCGACTGTGTGGCCGTAGACGCTGATCATCGACCCGGTCAGCTCCTCCAGCAGCTCCCTCGACCGGCCGTCCTTCCCTATGATCCTACCCTTCACCCGGGCGAGGGCGTTCCTCGAACTCCCCACGTAGTCGGTGAGGTCTACGACGAGAAGGCTGAACTCCTCATCCGCCAGCCGCTCCGCCCTCCTCGGATTGAAGCCTCGGCCGACAGCCCTCACAATGTCCCGGACGGTGAATATGGCCGAGACATCCTTCGCCCCTGGGTTGACGGATATCTCCACCCCTCCAGACCCACTGTCGATGCTCAGTGAAACCCCGAAGGTGCTCTCGATCCTCCTCTTCACACTGCCCTTGGGGCCTATTAGGACGCCGACGCGTTCCAACGGAATCTTAAGATAGGTCTTCTGCTCCACCTCTCACCCACAGCTCCACCGTCTTGTCGTTGAAGACTTCCACGCCGAGCCTCCTGAAATACGCGTTCACGTTGCCGATGTCCCTTCGGATGAGCGCGTCTGACATCGGATGGGCGGTTAGAACGGCCTGGGAGATGTCGAAGATGACAGGAGCCTCCTCCAAGACCATGATATTGTACTCGCTGAGGTCGCCGTGGACGAGCCTTGCCCGGATGTACAGCAGCCTCATTTCCCGGAGCAGCCGCCTGTAGAAGGCCTCCGGCTCGGTGAGGTCGACCTCCCTCAAGAGGGGGGCGGGGACCCCGTCCCTGCCGATGAAGGTCATGACCAAGATGTTCCTATAGAAGGCGATAGCCCTGGGGGCGTTCACACCGGCCTTCTCGGCCAACTTCAGGTTCTTGAACTCCTTCTGGGTCCATGTGTAGATGAGGCCGCGAAGGTCCTTCCTAACCCTCCTGAACCGGGGGTCTCCGTCGATGTATTTCAGCATCCCGCGCCTGAACTCAGCCGTCGCCGTGTAGTAGATCTTGATGGCGAGCTCCCTGCCTTCCGGGCTCTCCCCCCAGTAGATGCGGGCCTCCTTCCCGGCCTTGAGGACGCCGTGGATCCTGTCTATGACCTTCCTGTGTATGAGCTTATAGATGCCCTCGAGGGTGAGCCTATCGAAGACCTCCTCGATGACCTCGAACTCCTCCGACCGCTTCTCCAGCATGAGGCGGTCCTCCTCGTAACGCCTCTCGATCTCGTCGGCCTCTCTCTCCATGCGCCCAGTGCCGGACAAGGAACCCCAGCTCACTACTCTATCTTCAGGATGCCTTCATTTCTCAGCTGATCTACCTGGTTCCGGGTGTACCTCCAGAAGATCTCTCCCCTCTGCTCGCTCTGGAACTCCCACGGCGACACCAGGACGACATCTCCCTCCCGGACCCAAGTCCTCCTCTTCATCTTCCCCCTGATCCTGCAGACCCGGGTGTGGCCGTCCTGGCACTTGACGAGGACCCTGTCGTAGCCCAGCATCTTCTGGACGATGCAGAGGACGTCGTTCTTTGAGGGGTAGACCATTTTCTTGAGTTCCTTCTCGCTCAGGACCTTCTTCTTCCCCATCCGATGACCTCTTCCCCATAAAGAGGGTGAGGAACCTTAAAAATCATTTCCATATAAAATTAGCTGACAGCCCCGTTTTTTAACAGATTTAAGTTAATATTTCCGATTCTGATCGGCTTACTTTAAACCTAAATTTTAAAATTCTAACTCTATCGGCCCATGCAACCATCGGCTCAAAGCTCCACAGGAACCCGATTATTGATCGAGACGCCCTCACGGGTCACCTTCGAGTTGTAGGCGTAAACCTCGACGCCCCGCTCGGCCGCCTCCTTAAGCGCCTCGGCGAACCCGGGGGCGGCCCTCCTGTTGGGCTGGAAGTTGTCCGCGTCCCCTCTCTGGATTAGGAAAAGCACCGCCGCCCTCCCCAAATCCAAGGCCCTGACGAGTGCGTGGAGGTGTCTCCTGCCTCGCTCCGTCGGCGCGTCGGGGAAGAGGCCGGTGCGCCCCTCTGCCAGCGTGCAGGACTTCACCTCCAACATCAGCGACGCTGAGCCTCCAGTGAGGCGGAAGTCAAGCCTCGAGTCCTCGAAGATGAACTCCCTCCTGTCGATACTGAGGCCGTGGAACTCGGGGAGCCGCCCCGCCTCTATCGCCTCAGCCACCACATTGTTCGGCGCCCTGGAGTCGACGGAGACCAGCACTCCGCCGAAATCTACGAGGACAAGGTCGTATCGGGTCTTCCTGAGTTCAGACACCCTCTCCAGCAGATGAACCCTTACGTCTATTTTTAGGAGCTCCTCCATCCTGCCGGGGTTGGGGATGTAGCAGAGGGCGCGTCCGCCGTCCATCTCGACCTCGCCGAGGAAGCGGTTATGCCTCGCCTTGAAGGTCGCTGGCACCAGAGAACCTTCGAAGCGCATGGTTCACGCCAGCCGCTTCTGCTCCATATGCCTGAGGATGTCCTCAAGCATCCCTGGACCCGACGCGGCGACGAGTTTGAGCCTATTCCGTTGCGAGAGTTCCAAGTCGCCTCCGACGTCTCCATTTATGTTGAAGACGCCGCCCGCCTCCTTCAGGATGAGCAGCCCCGCCGCGACGTCGGTGGCCCTCAGCATCCCTCGGAGGTCGATGTGGGCGTCTAGGACGCCGGAGGCGACGAAGCAGAGGGAGATAGCTGAGCAGCCGAGCTGGCGAAGGTGCCGAGAGTTGGAGATGAGCTCCTCCACAGGCTTTAGGGGGGCACCCTTGCTGATGTCCAAGGAGATGAGGGCCTCTCCAAAGGGTTTCGGCCTCCCTGTGTGGATGCGTTTCCCCCCGCGCCACGCCCCCCTATTCCTCTCCGCCCTGTAGACGGCGCCCGTGTAAAGGTCCATGACGAGGCCTGCCATGGCGCCGGATAGGAAGGGGGTCTCGGAGACGGCGAGGCTTGTGACGGCTAGGGGCACCCCCATAGCGAGGTTCGTGGTGCCGTCCACGGGGTCGACGATGAAGTGCATCCCTCCTCCTCCGATGGTGGACTCGCCCTCCTCGCTGATGAGATCCGCGGAGGCGCCGTGGTTCCTGAGGGTCTCCTCGATGGCCTCCTGGGCTTCTGAGTCCAGGAGCCGCTTCAGCTCTTCGACGTCTAGGGTGGGCCTCTTGAGCAGGGTCCTCCGGACGCGGCTGCGCACGTTCTCCGCCGCCTCGAGGAGGATGGGCATCCACGCCGATCCGCGGCTAGATGAAGCCATTTCTCCTCATAGCCTCCATGATCTTCTCTGCGGACACCTCGGGGGTGTCCCTCAGGCAGTCGAGCTCGACATCTGCGTGCCAGGGCTCCTCGTACTCCTCTTGGACGCCGGGGACGTGGGTCGCCTCGCCGGTGGCCACCTTCCGGTATATGCCCTTCAGGTCCCGCTCCCTGCAGTCCTCCAAGGGGCAGCGGATGTACACCTGGATGAACTTATCTACGAGGCCCCTGGCGGCCCTCCGCCATCTCCGCCTGTTGGCTGTGGCGTCGAAGATGACGTTGACGCCGTTCTGGGTGAGGAGCACACCGATGTAGACCAGCGCATTGTAGAAGGTCTCCCTCTCCTCGGGTGTGTAGGTCGGGTTCGGGGTGAGCACCCTGCGGACGACATCGGTTTCGAGGACCTGGGCTTCAACGCCAAGATCGTTCAACCTCTCCATCAGGGCCTTGGCGACAGATGATTTCCCCGACGCAGGCAGGCCCGTGATCCAGACGGCCCATCCGGCTTCCTTCATGAGGTGGCCTCCAGGAGGGCGTCCGCCCTAGCCGGGTCGAAGGTAGATGTCTCGAGGACGTTCCTGGCGAAGTTGAGTAGCTTTTTCCTGACGTCGAGACTGAGCTTCGGGTACCAGACAGGCGACGCGATGACGAGGGCCCTCCAGCAGAAGAAGGGCTGCACGACCTGGAGGAGCTCATGGTCGCCGGTCGCCGTCAGATAGGTATCGAAGAAAAGGTCCCAGAGGGTCTTGAAGGGGCCCTCGAGGGCGCCCCGGTGCTGGAGGGAGTAGAAGAGATAGTTTATAGCCATGGCGGCGACGTCGTCCGCGGGCTCACCCCACTCGCCTCGGCTGCGGTCGAGGACGGTGAAGTCGGTCTCCTCCCGGAAGAGGATGTTCCAAGGGTGGAAGTCCCCGTGGACCTGGCTTAGCCTGTGGGTGAGCGGCTTAATCCTCCACCGCCAGTCGATGCACCGCTTCTCCATCCATGCAAGCTGCAGCGGGCCGATGTAGTCCAGGCCCTCGGAGTAGCTGTCGGTGAGGCCCAGGATGCACTCGTTGTGGCCGACGAGCTCGCGAATCCGCCTCTCGTAGAGGCCAGGGTCGCTGTGCTTAACGGCGTGGATCTCTGCCAAGTACTCTGCTAGGGCCTGGCAGCGCCTCAGGTCGAGGGCGGCGACCGCGCCCGTATCCCGTATCCGGTCGAGGTCCCGGTGGTACTCCGTCCCCTCCACCAGCTCGGTCAGCAGGAAGAGCTCCACGCAGTCGCCCAGGGTCTTCGCCGATCCATCCCGTGTTAGGGCTCCCACATCCAGGGCGTGGATGTGGCGGGGTAGGGTGTTGAAGGACTGGGCCTGCCAGAGGAGGATGGCGGCGCGGTCTGCCATACGCTGGTGGCCGAAGCCTCCAGGCTTGATGGTGTTGAAGACGACGCTCCGCTGGGCACCCTCGACGGTGAGGTCGATGCGCAGGGGGGTCCCGTATCCATACCCTTTCAGCACGTCCTCGAGTCTTCTTCCGGTCACACCAAGGGATCTGATTCCGGTGATGGTGACCCCGCCATCGAAGAGCTGGGAGAGGTATCGCTGGAGAGCCGTGACGCTGATCTCAGACATGGGCGTCCGTATAACTGTCCGCGTACGGTGTAAAAAGGTGTACCCATCATCTGATGGACTCTTCGATAGATGGGGGGAACTATCAGACGGCACCATGCACACTTTAATTTTTACATATAACTGTTAAAAAATACTGGAAAGTCTTTTAAAAGTTAACTTGTTTGATTATTGATACGATCCTCGGCGTCTCACGCTGCATCGTTTAGAATGGGACGCCGACGGATGTGATGGAGATGTGTCCGCGATGAGGTATTTAGCGACTGTCTACGTGAGGCTGAAGCCGGGCTACTCGGACCCCGAGGGGGAGACGACGGCCAGTGCCCTACGGGGGCTCGGCTACAGGGTTACGGATGTGAGGGCGAGCAAGGCCTTTGAGGTGACCCTCGAGGCCGAGACCAGGGAGGAGGCGGAGGCGGCGGTGGACGAGATGTGCCGCAGGCTGCTGACCAATCCCACGAAGGACGACTACAGGTTCGAGCTAAGGGAAGAGCGATGAGGCGCATAACCAAAAGCCCCCACCCCTTCGAGCACTTCACCGTCGACATGGAGGGGGCGGGCGACAACGAGCTGGAGGGGATCGCCGCGAACCTCGGCCTCGGCCTCAACGTCGAAGAGATGCGAGCCATCCGTGACCACTACGCCGCCGTCGGCAGGGCCGCCTCCGACGTCGAGCTCCAGACCTACGACCAGACGTGGAGCGAGCACTGCTTCCACAAGACCTTCAAGGGCGTCATCGAGACGCCGGAGGGGGTCGTAGACGGGCTGCTGAGGACCTACATTCGCAGGGTCGTCGAAGATCTCAAACCCGACTGGTGCTTCAGCGTCTTCGAGGACAACGCAGGCATCGTGGACCTCGAAGGGGAGTACGTCGTCGCCATCAAGGTCGAGACCCACAACCATCCCTCCGCCATCGAGCCCTTCGGCGGAGCCGCCACGGGCCTCGGCGGCGTCATCCGCGACGTCCTCGGCGTCTGGGCCGACCCCATCGCCTGCACAGACGTCCTCTGCTTCGGCCCCCTCGACCTCGACTACGGGGCCCTCCCCGAGGGCGTAAAGCACCCCTCCTACCTTTTCAGGGGGGTCGTCGCCGGCATCGGCTCCTACGGGAACAGCATCGGCATCCCGACGGTGAACGGCGCCGTCTACTTCGACGAGAGCTACACAGGGAACGTCGTCGTCTACGCGGGCTGCGTCGGCCTCCTCAAGAAGACTCGGTACGCCCGGCAAGTGAGGGCCGGAAACTGGATCGTCCTGGCGGGGGGCCGCACCGGGCTGGACGGCATCCACGGCGTCACCTTCGCCTCCGCCGAGCTGACAGAGGAGTCCGAGGAGGTCTCCCGGCCCGCGGTCCAGATCGCGAACCCCATCGAGGAGGAGAAGATCAAGCGCGCCATCCACAAGATCGGCGGCGAGGGGCTCGGCTCCGGCATCACGGACCTGGGCGGTGGCGGACTGAGCTGCGCCGTCTGTGAGACGGCCGACCGATACGGCCTCGGAGCCGAGGTCTGGCTTGAGAAGGTGCCGCTGAAGTACCCGGAGATGGCGCCGTGGGAGATCTGGGTCTCGGAGTCTCAGGAGCGGATGTACCTCGCCGTGCCTCCCCAGAACCTCGAGAGGGTGCTGCAGATCTTCGAGGACGAGCAGGTCGAGGCGAACCCCATCGGCAGGTACACCGAGGAACCGGTGGTCAAGATCTACTACGGCGGCGCCCTTGTGGCGGAACTCGACCTTGACGCCCTGTTCAACCCGCCTAAAGTCAGGCGGTCGACCTCGTGGAAGCCGGCGAGGCTGGAGGAGCCCGCCTTCGCTGAGCCCCAGGACCTCGGCGAGGAGCTGAAGAGGCTGCTGGCGGCGCCGAATATCGCGAGCAAGGAGGAGGTCATCAGGAGCTACGACCATGAGGTCAAGGGATGCACCGTCGTCAAGCCCCTCCAGGGGTGGAACGCAGGGCCCAACGACGCCTCTGTCCTCAAGCCCCTTGAGGATTCTTGGCAGGGCGTCTCCATCTCCTGCGGCATGAACCCCCGCTACGGCAAACTCGACCCCTACTGGATGGCGGCGTCAGCCATAGACGAAGCTGTGAAGAACAACGTGGCCGTAGGCGGTCGGCGCATAGCCCTCCTCGACAACTTCACCTGGGGCAACCCCGAGAGGGAGGACAGGCTCGGCGGCCTCGTCCACGCCTGCAGGGCCTGCTACGATGTCGCCGTGGCCTATGGGACGCCCTTCATCTCTGGGAAGGACAGCCTTTACAACGAGTCTCCCCTCGGCCCCGTGTCGCCGACCCTCCTCATAACCGCCCTCGGCATCGTCCCCGACATCAGGAGAGCCCTCACCATGGACCTGAAGCATGAGGGGGATGCCGTCTACCTCATCGGCAAGACACGGCATGAGCTCGGAGGCTCGGAATACTACAGAATGATGGGGTTCCTAGGCGCGTCTATACCCAAGCTTGAGGCCGAGAGATCAGCGGAGACATACAGGCGCCTCACCTCAGCCATCGACGCCGGCCTCGTCAGGGCTTGCCACGACCTTTCGGAGGGGGGGCTCGGTGTGGCCGCCGCGGAGATGGCTTTCACGGGCGGGCTGGGGCTAGAGCTGAGCCTCGGGTCTGTCCCAGCGGAGGCTGGGATACGCGACGACGTCATCCTGTTCTCAGAGTCGAACAGCAGGCTCCTCGTCGAGGTGCCACCGAGGCATCAGTCCTCCTTCGAGGATCTAATGCGGGGCTCCGTCTCCGTCAAGGTCGGGACTGTGACGGGGGAGGAGCGGCTCACCGTCTCCGGCCGAGGAGGGGTCGTCATAGACCTCCCCCTGCAGGAGTTGATGGCGGCTTGGAAGACGCCGCTGGGAGGGTCGAGATGAGGCGCTCCGAGATCAGGGTCCTTCTGATGAGGGCGCCGGGGACCAACTGCGACGCAGAGACGGCGAGGGCGTTCCGGGACCTCGGGGTCCAGACAGAAGTCGTCCACACTCAAAGGGTTTTCAGGGAGAAGGGGCTACTCGACTACGACATCCTCGTCTTCCCCGGCGGCTTCAGCTACGGGGACTACGTCAGGAGCGGCGCCATCTGGGCGAAGGAGTGCGAGTAC
>CAZWKG010000016.1:0-11779 GCA_964634705.1 uncultured Candidatus Bathyarchaeia archaeon
GGCGACAAGTTCGTCTCCCGCCACGGCCAGAAGGGGGTCATCGGCATGGTGATCCCGCAGGAGGACATGCCTTTCAGCGTCCACGGCATCACCCCCGACATAGTCATCAATCCCCACGCATTCCCTTCGAGGATGACCGTGGGCCAGTTCTTGGAGTCTATTGCCGGCAAGACCGCCGGCCTCCGCGGCGAGATGGTCGATGGGACGCCCTTCAACAACGAGAACATAAAGTCCCTGACGGAGACGCTGAAGAGGCTCGGATTCCAGCCGAGCGGCCGTGAGCTTATGTACGACGGGCTCAGCGGGCGGATGTTCGAGACCGAGATCTTCATCGGGATAATATACTACCAGAAGCTCCACCACATGGTCGTCGACAAGATCCATGCCCGCGCCCGCGGCCAGGTCCAGATGCTCACAAGGCAGCCGACGGAGGGGAGGGCTAGGGGCGGCGGCCTCAGGTTCGGGGAGATGGAAAGAGACTGCCTCGTGGGCCACGGAGCCGCCATGCTCCTTAAGGACAGACTCCTGGAGGAGTCGGACGCTTACACTATCTTCGTCTGCGAGCGCTGCGGCAAGCTCGCCTACTACGACACCAGACAGCGGAAGTATGTCTGCCCCATCTGCCAGGAGAAAGGGGGGGTCGAACCCGTCACCGTCTCATACGCGTTCAAGCTGCTGCTCCAGGAGCTTCAGAGCCTGTGCCTGTCTCCTTCGCTGGAGCTTGCGAGGGAGGTCTGAGAATGTCGAAGATCATCGACGCCGTCAAGTTCGGGATCCTCTCCCCCGACGAGATACGGAGGCTATCCGTCGTCGAGATCCAGACCTCGGACACCTACGATGAGGACGGCGCCTCAATCTCAGGCGGCCTCATGGACGGAAGGCTGGGAACCTTGGAGCCCCGCCAACGCTGCCGCACCTGCGGCAACATCGCCATCAACTGTCCAGGCCACTACGGGCACATCGAGCTGGCCGTTCCCGTCGTACACGTCGAGTTCGCGAAGCACATCTACAAGATGCTCTCAGTGACATGTAGGGGCTGCGGCCGTATACTGCTCCCAGAAGAGGAGATCGAGGAGCTGAGGAAGAGGATGGAGGAGGAGGAGAGGCTCTTCGGCAAGGTCACCGATGGAACGACGAAAGAGATCACGAAGAGGGCTAAGAAGTACAAGAGGTTTAAGGCGTGCCCCCAATGCGGCATGGTTCAGTCCAACATCAAATTCGCCAAGCCCACCAGTTTCTACGAGGTTGAGCAGGAGGAGGTGGAGTCCGAGGACGAGACCATCGTCGAGGAGGTGAGCCGCAGGCTCACGCCCAACATGATCCGGGAGTGGTTCGAGCGCATCAGGGACGACGACCTCAAGCTCCTCGGCTTCGAATCGGAAGTGGCTAGGCCAGAGTGGATGATCCTCCAGGTACTCCCTGTGCCGCCCGTCGACGTCCGCCCCAGCATCATCCTCGAGTCGGGCATCAGGGCCGAGGACGACCTGACCCACAAGCTCGTCGACATCATCAGGATCAACCAGCGGCTGAAGGAGAACATCGAGGCCGGAGCACCGACCCTCATCATCGAGGACCTCTCGGAACTCCTCCAGTACCACGTCACCACCTACCTGAACAACGAGGTTTCGGGAATCCCGCCGGCCCGCCACCGGTCGGGGCGGACTCTGAAGAGCCTAGCCCAGCGGCTGAAGGGGAAGGAGGGCCGGTTCAGGGGGAACCTCTCGGGGAAGAGGGTTGACTACTCGGCTCGAACCGTCATCTCACCCGATCCGAACCTCGACATCAACGAGGTCGGCGTCCCCGTGCACATCGCCGTCCGCCTCACCGTCCCCGAAATGGTCACGGAGAGGAACATTGAGGAGATGCGAAGGCTCATCATCAATGGCCCTTACAGGCATCCGGGGGCGCTGTACATCATTCGCCCCGACAACAAGCGGATCAGGCTGGAGTTCGTCGCGGACAAGGAGAAGGTTGCTGAGGCCATCGAGCCCAACTTCATCGTGGAGCGCCACCTGAAGGACGGGGATATCGCCCTCTTCAACAGGCAGCCGAGCCTCCACAGGATGAGCATCATGGCGCATCGGGTCAAGGTGCTCCCGTACAAGACCTTTAGGATGCATCTGGCGGTCTGCCCGCCGTACAACGCCGACTTCGACGGGGACGAGATGAACCTCCACATACCCCAGAGCAAGGAGGCACAGACGGAGGCGCGGCTTCTGATGCAGGTGCCGGACCAGATCCTGTCGCCGCGTTACGGCGCCCCCATCATCGGCGCAACCAAGGACTTCATCACCGGCGCCTACCTCCTCACGCGGAAGGAGACGATGCTGACCGCCGACGAGGTGGGGAAGCTCCTATCAGCCACGGGCTACGACGGGCCCATCCCCGAGCCGACGATGACCGACCCCGAGCGCCTCTGGTCGGGGAAGGCCATCTTCAGTCTCTTCCTTCCCAGGGACTTCAACTTCGTCACCCGCGCCAACGTCTGCCGCCACTGCCCAAGGTGCGATCGGGAGGCATGCCAGTACGACGCCTATGTCATCATCCAGCAAGGAAAGCTGAAGACAGGCGTCATCGATAAGAACAGTATTGGAGCCGAGAAGGCGGAGACCATCTTCCACCGCATCATCAAAGACTACGGCACAGACGTCGGCCACGACTTCCTCAACTCCATATGCCGCCTCATCAACGAGTTCCTCTCCCTAAAGGGCTTCACCTACGCCGTTGACGAACTAGAAATCGGTGACAGGGAGCGGCAAAAGATCGACAGAGTACTGAATCAGATGGAGAGTAACGTGGAGACCCTTATAGAGAAGTTCAAGACGGGAAAGCTGAAGAGGCTGCCGGGCCAGACGCTGCAGGAGACCTTCGAGATCCAAGTGATGAATGAACTAGCGAAGGCGAGGGACCGAGCCGGAGAGATCGTGGAGGTGGAGCTTGAGCTATCTAACGCGGGCATCATCATGACCAGGAGCGGGGCGAGAGGGTCCAGCCTCAACATAGGTCAGATGATGGGCTCCGTCGGCCAACAGTCCATCCGAGGCAAGAGGATCATGCGCGGCTACCTGAACAGGACTCTCCCCCACTTCAAGAAGAACGATCCCAACCCAGAGGCGCGCGGCTTCATATACAACTGCTACAGGGATGGGCTGACGCCTATCGAGTTCTTCTTCCACGCGATGGGCGGCAGGGAGGGGCTCGTCGACACAGCCGTCCGCACCCAGCAGAGCGGGTACATGCAGCGCCGCCTCATCAACGCCCTGGAGCACCTCCGCGTCGAGTACGATGGCACCGTCCGAGACTCGGTGGGCGACATAATCCAGTTCCGCTATGGCGAGGATGGCATCGACCCGGCGAAGAGCGACCACGGCAAGGCCGTGAACGTTGAGCAGCTGATAGAGAGAGTCAAGATCGCGGTGGAGGAAGGCCCCCCCGCATCAAAAGAGTTCATCGATGCCCTGCTGGCCGATGCAGGCGGGAAGCTGACGGCGAGCCTCCTCAGGGAGCTGAAGAAGCGGCTCAGGGATTTTGGTCTTACGGAGGCCGGCGTTGAAGATGTCATCCAGACGGTGCTGAGGAACTACGATTTCAGCCTTGTCGAGCCCGGCGAGGCCGTCGGCATCGTCGCCGCGCAGTCCATCGGCGAGCCAGGAACCCAGATGACGCTGAGGACATTCCACTACGCAGGCGTGGCCGAGCTGAACGTCACCCTCGGCCTGCCCAGGCTTATAGAGCTGGTGGACGCCCGCAGGTCGCCCTCGACGCCCGTGATGACCATACACCTCGACGCGAAGCATAAGCGCAGCGCAAATAAGGCAAGGGAGGTCGCGCAGAGGCTCACATACACCGTCATCGACGACGTCCTCCAGTCGGTGGACATCGACCTGAGGGAGGACGCCATCAGGCTGATACTGGATCCAGCCCAGATGGAGGCCCTCGGCGTCACTCCCAGCGACGTGGAGAGGGCTTTACCGAAGCTGGAGAAGGAGGACGATCTAACCTATATATTAAGGCTGTCGGAGGCTAGGGACGTCGACCCAGAGCGGCTCATCGAGCAGACCACAGCTACTCGCGTCAAGGGGATACCCGAGATCAAGAGGGTTCTCACCATCTACGAGAACGGCGAGTGGATCATCCGCACGGACGGCTCAAACCTCGAGAAGGTCCTCACGATGGAGGGGGTGGACCCAAAGAGGACGACGACGAACGACATACACGAGATCGCAGCGATACTTGGCATCGAAGCCGCCAGGAACGCTCTGATACGGGAGGCACGCAGCGTCCTCGAGGAGCAGGGCCTCGACGTGGACGTGAGGCACGTGATGCTTGTCTCCGACATCATGACCAACTCGGGCGAGGTCCAGCAGATCGGCAGACACGGGATCAGCGGCGAGAAGAGCAGCGTCCTGGCCAGGGCGGCCTTCGAGCTGACCATCCAGCACCTGGTGAACGCGGCCATCAAAGGCGAGACCGATCCCCTTAAAGGCGTCATCGAGAACATCATAGTCGGGCAGTCGATGCCCCTCGGGACAGGGAGCGTCGACCTGTTCATGACCATGGGAGGAAGGCACGGCGAGTAGCATAGACCGTGAGCTCAGGAGAGCCATCTCCACCGGGCGAATCCACCTCGGCTCCAAGATGGCGATGAGGGAGATGCGGCGAGGCAGGGCGAAGATGGCGATAATCTCCTCCAACTGCCCCCACGAGATCATGGAGCAGGTCGAGAAATACGGCAGGCTCGCGAAGATCCCGGTGCTGCGACACCCAAAGGACAGCATAGACCTCGGAGTCCTCTGCGGCAAACCCTTCCCCGTCTCAGCAATGGTTATAAATGATCCCGGAGACTCAAAGATATTAAACCTGGTGAAGGTGGAAGATGCTTAGCAACATCAAGATCACAGAGAACGAGATGAAGTACATGGCGCTGCTTGAGAACATGACAGGCGCGACGGTCGTTGACTGCATCATCGACGAGGAAGAGGACACCGTCATCTTCGCCGTCAAGAAGGGAGAGGTCGGCCTCGCAGTGGGGCGCGGCGGAGAGAAGATCAAGCGGTTCCGCAGGATGACCAACAAGCAGGTCGAGGTATACGAGTATATCGCTGACCCAAAGAATTTCATCAGGAATGCCCTCAAACCGGCGAAGGTGAAGGACATAAGGCTGGTGGACAGGGTAGGGGGCGACCGCATCGCCATGGTCGACGTAAAGACGAAGGACAAGGGCATCGCCATCGGCAAGAACGGTCAGAACATCAAGAAGATAAGGTTCCTAGCTAAACGCTACTTTAACCTGGGCACCATCGTAATTAACTAGACGTCCAGATTGTTACGCGCGATATCGGAACTTGGCCCAAAACAGGCTAATTATCCTTCTTTCCCGCGAGTAGACGATGCCTCTAAACCTGCGACACACCCCCAGAAAGCGTATCGCTCAAATTTTATTCAAACTCTTTATGATGGCTTGGTTGTTGGCTGTAATAGTTGGGTTGTGTAGTACGAAGTCTATGTGTATTGATGCTTTATTAACTCCTCCAAGATCGACGTTATTGCCTATTGCTATATGCGCCGTTCCCAGGGCTTTTTCATCGTATTTGGTCCAGCCTATGGGCTTTATGCCGTAATTTGTTCCTATACCCAGCTCCGCTATTCTATCTTTATCGCCTTCAGCTTTCTCCAAGATGCTTTTGAAAACATCAAGCCCCTTCTCGGCTTTAAAACTAACGACCCTTCCCCCTTCGAAACGAAGTTTCAGTCCTCTAATATTGTACTCTCTAAGCTCGTCGACTACAAGTGTACCGTTCGCAGAGTTCTCTAACGGTGCAACGTAAACCTCTCCAGCGGGAAGCTCTACCTCACATTCTCGCCCTATATGATAACAATCCTCCAAAGTACCAGTTTCCACTCCAATGTATCTGCCTTCAATATTAAACGTTAAATCGGTTCCGTTTGGATCATGAACGTGAATAAGTTTCTTTCCCCTAAGCTTATATGCCATCTCTAATCCAACTTGCTTAAGCTTCTTGTAATCAACTCCCATGGCATTGATGAATTCCTGCAGAAGTTCCTCGTAATCTATGCCTATATCCTCTATATGTTTGGCTGATGGTAGATTCACAAGTAGACGGGGTTTATTTTTTATGACTTCATAAACGGTGTCCCAAAATGAATAGACACTCTTTCTAATATCTGTTGAAACCCTCTCAATGTTTTCAAATTGACTAAGCCATATAACTATATCTGACTCGTTTATAAGAGAACATGCGTGTTTTGGAAGAACAGATATAACCTCCTCTGAGACCGTTTTTGAGTAATTTACAAAGAAAACCTCATCAAACACCCAGATATAAGGATACGATCCCATCCTATAAGATTCCAGCGCTATGTAATCAGCGAACATTTTGTTATGTAAACCACATATTATAAGAATATTTGACTTCTCTCTCAAACATGCTGAATTAGATACTAAAACACGCGCAGCATTACGCAGTGAATTTTCTATATTCAATTTTTATCCATCACCGATCGCAACTTAATGTCTGTTAAAAGATATATAAAAATCATAGTTCTCATTTACAATTGAGATAAATGGAGATTTATGAAAAAGCACAATAAACTCGCATTATAGGGTGAGCCACGCCGCGGCTCAGCGTATCTCCATCTCGATGTAGACCTCGTTTGGCACCCTGATCCTCATGATGCTGCGCATCACCCGCTCCCGGGCGTCGATCTCGATGAGCCTCTTGTGGACCCGCATCTCGTACTTGTCCCAGGTGTTGCTGCCGTCGCCGCAGGGCGTCCTCCTGACGGGGACGACCATCCTTTTTGTCGGAAGCGGGATGGGACCCACCATCTTGACGCCTATCTTCTTGGCTATGCCCTTTATCTCGTCGCAGACCGAGTTGAGCTTCTCCGTGTCGGTGCTCGTCAGCTTGATCCTAGCCCGCTTCACCATATCCGCATCGCCGCTTAGTCAAGTTGGCAGAAAATAAGTCTTCCGCTAGGGGGAGCCCTCCCCATGCGGCTAACTCTCTATCTCTAGGACCACACCTGCTGCGATGGTTGTGCCCATATCTCTCAGTGCGAAGCGTCCCAGCTGCGGGAAATCACTGTAGACCTCCATAGCGACGGGCATCAGCGGCTCGAACCGGACGATGGCTGCGTCGCCTGTCCTAAGGTAGCTTGGATGATCCTCCACGACCTGCCCGCTTCTAGGGTCGATCCTAGAGATCAGCTCGGCGAAGTGGACTGCGACCTGCGAGGTGTGGATGTGAAGCACCGGCGTGTACCCCTGAGCGATGGCCGTCGGGTGGTGGATGACGAATATCCTGCCCTTGAACGCCTTTGCCACCTTGGTCGGGTTATCAGGGTAGCTGGCGACGTCACCTCGCCTAAGCTGGTCCCTGGCGATGCCCTTGACGTTGAAGCCTATGTTGTCGCCTGGCTCTGCCTGGGGCATGCGCACATAGTGGGTCTCGATGCTCTTGACATCGCCTTGCAACCCTCTGGGCATGAAGACGAGGCGACTGTCCACCTTCAGTACCCCCGTCTCGACCCTCCCGACTGGGACGGTGCCCACGCCCCTGATGGAGTAGACATCCTGCACCGGTATCCTCAGCGGCTTTTCAATAGGCTTCTCCGGGATCGTGAACTCGTCCAGAGCCTCAAATAGCGTCGGGCCCTTATACCATGGCATCCTGTCGCTCCTCTTCACCAGGTTGTCGCCTAGCCAGCCTGAGGTGGGGATGAAGTGGATCTTGCCGACGTCGTAGCCTACCATCTTGAGCAGCCGTGAGGCGCCATCCTTGACCTCCTCATACCTCTGCTGGCTCCAGTCGACGGTCGTGTCATCCATCTTGTTGACTGCGACGACAATCTGGTCCACGCCGAGGGTCTTCACAAGGAACGCATGCTCCCTCGTCTGGCCGCCAGGGTTGGTGCCAGCCTCATACTCACCCCGCTTGGCGGAGACGAAGAGGACGGCACCGTCTGCTTGGCTTGCGCCGGTGACCATGTTCTTGACGAAGTCTCTGTGGCCGGGTGCGTCTATGACGGTGAAGAAGTACTTCGGCGTCTCAAATTTGTAGAACATGAGGTCGATGGTGAGCCCCCTCTCCCGCTCCTCCTTGAGCTTATCTAGCACCCAGGCGTACATGAAGGACTCCTTGCCGAGGGCCTTTGCCTCCTGCTCGAACTGCTTGATAACCTTCTCGCTGATGGCGCCTGCGTCGTAGAACAGGTGACCCATACCAGTGCTCTTGCCGTGGTCTACGTGGCCTATGATGATCAGGTTGAGGTGTGGCTTCTCTTTGCTACTCATTCTGTGAACCTCCTACAGACAGAGAATAAGTATGCAACATAAAAGGTTTAGGTTCTTTCCCCAGAGCAGGAAACGGCCGAATTAGCTCTCTTCCAAGGCCCTGACCAGGGAGATTTCAAGAGTCGGTGCCTATCCCCCTCTGCGTAAGATTTAAACTAGACTACTGCCCATCGCTTAGGGAGGATCAGATGGCCAAGGGGATGTTCACCGGACAGAGGCTGAAAAAGGTACGTAAGAGGATGCGTCTGAAGAGCAGGGACTATGTCCGGCGGCTGAGGCGGCGGAGGGAGAAGTCCGGCCTCCTGGAGGGCGCCCCCATGGGTCGGGGCATAGTGCTCCAGAAGGTGGGAGTCGAGTCAAAGCAGCCCAACTCCGCCATCCGCAAATGCGTCAGGGTCCAGCTCATCAAGAACGGCCGACTCCTCACCGCCTTCCTACCCGGAGACGGCGCCCTCAACTACATCGACGAGCACGACGAGGTCATGATCGAGGGTATCGGCGGGCCTCGCGCCCGGTCGATGGGCGACATCCCTGGCGTCAGATACAAGGTTTATAAGGTGAACGGCGTCCCCCTCCACCTCCTCGTCGTAGGCAAGGCAAAGAAGCCGATGCGCTAAGGCCGACGATCTACTTGGACTCCCTGATTTTTAGCGTCGGAAACAGGTTCGCGAGGAGCAGAGCCGACGCTAGGTAGAAACATACAGCTGCGCCCGAAGTCTCCTTTACGACTGACATGGTTATTGGGCCTAGAATGGAGCCCAGATCGAAGAAAGTCCGGTATATGCCGATGGCCGCCCCCCTCTGAGACGTAGCGACGGCCTCCGCAGCGATGACGGGACTGACGATCCAGATGGCTCCTGTGGAGATTCCGACGGCGAAGAATACAGCTGCGAGGGCGGCGAAGGAGGCGGCGAAGTTCATCACGATGACGAGGGTGGCGGTGGCCGCCAGGCCGAAAAGCAGGACAGGGCGGCGTCCTATCCTGTCGGATGTGGCTCCCATGGTCAGCATGGCCACGACGAAGCCGATGGACCGCGCGCCTATGAGGAGACCGATGCTGGTGAGGCTGAGGCCGAGCTGCTCGTTCGCGTAGATGGGGAAGATGGTGAACAGGACGCCGCTGCTCATGACGAACTCCGCGAAGGTGGCGCTTGAGACGATGAGGAGGTTCCTGTTTCTAAAGACTCCTTTCATCGACGAAAGCGAAAGCGCCGAGGCCGATCTGTGACCCTTGGACTGAATTCGTACATGAGGAGGGACCACGAGCACCGCCAAGGCGGCGCCGACGAGGGCTGCGGAGAGCAGAAAGCTCGCTCTGAAATCTAGAAGGGAGATGATGTAGCCGCTGAACGTGGAGCCCACAATGGTACCCACGAATTCTATGCCCTGGAAGAGGCCCATGGCGCTCCCGCGGCGGCTGGCGTCGAAGAGGTTTACGACGAAAGTCATCGCCACCGCGAAGAAGAGGGGTGCGCCCAAGCCCATCAGCGCCCGGGCTAGTATGAGCTGGACTGGGTTGGCGGCGAAGGCGCAGAGGATGTTTCCGACCGCGGTCAGGAGGAGGCCCACGGACATGGGGTGATAGTAGCCGAACCTTGAGGAGATGAGGCCGCTGGGAACCTCGAGGATGATCCTGCTGACCCAGTAACCGGCGACCACGAGGCCGATAGTGACGCCCGCCGCCCCGACCTCCTTGGCGAAGATGGAGAGAAGAGGCATTACGAGGCTCGTGCTGAACATGGCGAGGAGGGCTACGGCGCAGAGGAGGAAGTAGGTCGCAGAGTAGCCCCTGGACATGCGGGTCTAAAGAGAGAATATCGACGGGGTTATAAGATTACTGTACTCCTCAAAAAGCCTTTTATTTAGGCTCCCTAATTTGCATCTCTGACATCGGGGGACGAAGTGGGTTAATGAGCCGGAGCGATGTGACGTTGGGGCCTGAGACCCTTAAGCTCTTCGGGGAGTGGAGCTTCGAGGGGGTAACGGTGAGGGATGTGGGCCTTCAGAGGTATCTCAGGTTGAACCCTATATACCTACCGCACTCTGGCGGAAGACATGAGGCCAGCAAGTTCCGTAAGTCCGAGATGAACATCGTGGAGCGACTCATCAACAACCTGATGCGCCCCGGGAGCAGCGGCGGGGAGAAGGCGCGCATCACCAACGTGGTGAGGACGGCGCTCAAGATCATCAACCTCAAGACTGGGCGCAACCCCATCGAGGTCCTGGTCAGGGCCGTTGAGAACGCGGCGCCCAACGAGGACACGACCCGCATCGGCTACGGCGGCGTCGTCTACAGGCTCGCCGTGGACATATCCCCCCAGCGGAGGATCGACCTCGCCCTCAGATACATTATCCAGGGCGTCAAGTCCGCCGCCTTCGGTAACCGCAAGACCCTTGAGGAGGCACTGGCGGAGCAGCTCATCGGGGCTGCGAACAACGACCAGAACACCTTTGCGATCCGCCGGAAGCTCGAGGTGGAGCGGATAGCCCTTTCCTCCAGATAGACTGGGGGCCTTAATCCTTATTCGAGTTTGCTTTTTGTGTCCACTTAATCATTTTTAGTCTATATGGACACAGTAATTAAGCATATATCGTAAACTTTTTTAGTTGACACGTCAACCCTATTTTGGCTCTCATGAGCATCCCACCCGGGTTCACGGCAAGGCAGCTAAGGATATGGGGGATGAGGAGGGACGGCCTTTCCCTTTCCGATATAGCCCGTCGATTGGGGGTGACCCGGCAGGCAGTGTCCAAGGCCATGAGGAGTGTCGATGACAAGGTACTCCATACCCTACAGACCGCGGCTGGCGCCGCCAAGATAGAGGTGCGCCATGTCGACAAAGAGCTTGGAGTCCTATTAGGCTTCAGTCACGAGACGAATGAGAGGGTCGTGGTCACACTCTCAACGCGGCATGGGGTACAAATATGGCACCATTACACTGGCAGATGTGAGGGGTGCGATCTCCTCGAGAGATGCAAGAAGGTGATACTCGACGAGGCAGATGAGAGGGGGGTCACCTTGACCGATGAGGAGAGGGCCGGTTTTCCTGCGGAGATCGCCCGCGCTGTCTTTTCCAAGGTTATCCCGGGGTTGGAGCCATGAGCCTCCGAAAGTTGCTGGATTGGCTCATCGGCTGGTGTCCCAGAGAGACTCTGGTGTCGCATCGCTACCCCCTGTCGTGGAAAAGAGAGAGTCTCATCAGGATAAGTCAGATCGCCTTCTTCGGATCCGGACTGGCACTCTTCTCGCTTTCACTTCTAATCACATCCATCTACCCTTCGGATCACGAGACTCTGGTCAGTATGGAGATGATCGACCATGCATGGCAGACGGCGACCGAGAACATCGTGACCTTCAGGTCGAATCCCCTATCGAGGCTCCTGACCACATACAAGGTTAAGATCACATACAATTGCGAGTTCGATTTGGGCGATGGAAGGATCACTGAAATAACATATAGG
>CAZWKG010000017.1:0-11519 GCA_964634705.1 uncultured Candidatus Bathyarchaeia archaeon
TGGAGAGGCCCTTGTCGTGGATGGTCCACGTGAGGGGCGCCCCGACCCGGGTCCGTTTCTCCCTCTGCTCCTCGTCGAAGGCCCTCCACTCAGGTCCGTGGTCGAAGAGGGTGGAGGAGATGACGAATCCGCATCGCTCGCAGACGAGTTCCCCCGCCTCGTAGTCGCGGATGAGGTCGGTGCTCCCGCATTCGGTGCATCTCGTGATCTTCTCCCTCTTCTCCATCTATTCACGTCCTATCTCTTTAGCCTGCCCAAGAAGAGGGGTTCACCGACGTATCTCTCGGGATCATCGACCCCTGACTTAACTGCAACGAAGGGGTTTGAGACGGGGCCGAATAGGTCGAATATGGTTCCGACCTCCCTCCCTCTGCCGTCTAGAACAGTCTCTCCGATCCTAACCTTGGTCTCAGCCTTCAGAATCAGGTTCCCGCTGCTGCTTGAGGAATGTAAAACGGTGCCCAGCCTCCGTTTAGATATCATAGAACCCCTTCTGAGGGCTATGTATTGGGACGAGTTCCCATTTATAACTCTTTTTCAATTATAGTAAGAATTTTTAATTATAGTAAAAATAAGCTATTTCGAGTGTCGCTTCTTTTGGATCCCCTGCGCCACATCCTTTAAGACATGTGTCTTGGGCCCGGGTTTATCCACGAGGACGGCGCCTCCTCTCAGCCATGGATGCTTTGGGTGGACCGCTGCGGCCTGTAGATGCGGGTTCAAACCCAGCTCTAGAGCCGCTTGAAAGACCTCTTCTGCTTTCACTCCCCTCGAAGCTACGGTCTTCGGAACGCGGCGCCCTTTACGCCAGGAGTAGTCGGAGTCAAAATACGCAGGCCAGAGTATAAGCTTCCCTTTCCTTCTCATTCCAAATCCCCTACACCCTTGGATTTCATACTGCGGGGTGCGAAGCCTCTTGAGGCTTTTATGATTCTACTGCTCTCTGTATGTGACGGCGTTCAGCACTCCGTCCTGCCCTGGTCGAGATACTATTTTAGCCAGCCCCTTTTCGGTGCGGATGATGGTGCCTTTGGTCAAAACCCGCCTGCGGTTGTAGTCAACGTTGGCGGGGTTGCTGACAACGTCGAGGATCTGTAGCCTCTCCGTCCGCCCTGTGCGAGGGTCGGAGACGTTCACCATATCCGTTGAGACTAACTTCATCTTGACGATGCCGCTGCGACCCATCTCCATCTTCCTCTCCGTCTCGCTGAACTTCGTCTCGACGGGGTGTCGGCCAGCTTCGTGTCTCCTCTTAGTCCTGTAGGCTCTCTTCTTCCCGCCGGTCTTTTTCCGCTTCTTCAACCCCTTATGCCAGACCAACAGCCTTCCTTCCTTCCTTCGAAACGAGCCCTCTTAGCCTTCTTTTACTGTAGCCTTTAGGCAAGACGGAGATATAAAAAACGTATGGTTGGCTCTCAAGAGGCCCATAGTATCCTACTTAGCATTCAATAATCGACTTGTATGCCATGTCTAACTTATATCTCGAACCTCCCCTCTGATAGGAGGATTGGTGATGACTGTGGGCGATGATGAGGTGGTTAAGCTTGTGCATGGAGCCGGCGGCTCCGTTATGGACACGCTCGTACAGGATCTGTTTCTGAAAGGCTTCGATAAGCGTCGGGCCTTGGATGGGGTGGGTCTGGACGCTCTCGATGATGGCGCCTCCCTTAGGGTGGGCGGTGAGGAGGTTGTGGTCTCCATCGACGGCCACACCGTTGATCCCCTCTTTTTCCCAGGAGGCGACCTTGGCAGGCTCGCCGTCTCAGGGGCTGTCAATGACTCCGCGGTCATGGGCGCAGAGCCCGTCGCGATACTCGACTCGGTGATGGTGGAGGAGGGTTACAAGATGTCTGACCTGAGGGCTCTGGTGAGGTCGATGAATGAGACGGCCCTCGAGGCGGATGTCGCCATCATCAGCGGAGACTTCAAGGTCATGCCCAGGGGGCACCTCGACGGCGTGGTGATCGCAACCTGCAGCATAGGCATCCTGAGAGGCGGAAGACGGATCTTAGACAGCGGTGCGAGGTCTGGGGATAAGGTCATCGTCACCGGCTCGGTAGGCGACCACGGTATTGCCCTCATGTCCGCGAGGGAGGGGCTGGAGTTCGAAGCCGAACTCAAGTCAGATGTTGCTCCCATATGGTCCACCATCAAGGCCGCCCTCGAGGCAGGCGAGGTCACGGCCATGAAGGACCCCACGAGGGGCGGGTTATCCGCTGCGTTGAATGAGATAGCAGAGAAGTCAGGGGTAAGCATTTGGATGGATGAGGATAAGGTGCCTATAAAGGAGAGCGTCAAGGCGGCGTCGGAGATGTTAGGCTTAGACCCCTACGAGGTCACATGCGAGGGAAGGGCGGTGATTTGCGTGAGCAGCGAGACGGCTGACGGCGTGTTGGAGGCAGTAAGGAAAACTAAGTATGGAGAAGGGGCCGCGATCATAGGCGAGGTTAGGCGGACACGGCCTGGGCTGGTGCTGCTGCGAACCCTAGTTGGCGGGACGAGGATACTCCGCAAGCCCCTTGGGGAGCCCATCCCCCGCGTCTGCTAGCACCTCGGCCTGCAGAGATGGCATGGTCATAAGTTCCTCCAACCTGACCTCCTCATCCCCGTTATTTAATTTGGTTATCTTAATCCTGCTGAATATCTGCCGCAGCTGGAGCCTCGCTTTGAAGGGGTTTCGGCTGAAGCCAAAGTAATCGGCGAAGTAGGAAGTCGTCTTTATGATGACCTCTCTGCCTTCCAATCTCTCCCGGCTGATGAGACCCATCTCCTCCATCATCTTCAGATGGTTGTAGACGTGGCTCCCCCTGTCTGCGACTACCTTCATCTGATCCACAGGCTGGTTATACGCGATGTACGACAAGGTTCTCATTGGGCCGCGACTCAGCAGGGGCCTCCTCGTGAAGCTCCTCACCATCTTGTTGAACTCCGTCTTCAGCTGCATGATGACCCGGTTCCCGGGTAGCGCCTTGATCTCAAGGGCGCCCCCTCGGGCCTGATACCTATTCGCCAGCTCCCTAACGAGCTTGAGGACGACCCTGTCGGATCTTGTACGCACCATATGTTTCAGGTTCTCTATTTCTACTGGTCGTCCGGCGGCGTATAGGGCCGCCTCGAGCATGGTGAGGCGTTTCGTCTGTTTCGTCTCTCCTCTCGGATTCATTCTCAATCCCTCAGAAGGGTTATCTTGATGTCGGTCTCGTCCTCATCCTGGTGGAGATCGATCTCGCCCCGCTGGGCGAGGAACAAGAGCATCATGAAGACCTTGACGATCTCGAGCCAGTTTCGTTCTGTGACGAGGACGGACAGTGAGAGGGGCTCCCCACCTCGGTGGCTCAGTTTGATCTTCTCAAGTAGTTCGTCGGACCGCTTCTCGATCTCGAGTAGGTAGGCCTCAATTTCCATGAAATCTAGGGTTGGCTCCGGCAGGATCGGGAGTTTCGGCTTCAAGCGGCTCTTACCCTCGCCCATGAGAGCCCTTTCCAGGGCTGTGATGAGGTCTCGTATGGTCGTCGTGGTGAGCTCGAACCTGAAGGGGAGGGAGATGGGGGGAGGGAGGTAGACCTCCTCCTTCTCGGGCGGAGCCTTCGGCGGCTCCTCCATCTTGAGCAGCAGCTCCGCCTTCTTTAGGTATATGAGGACAGAGGAGTTTATGGCCGTCCCCGCCGCCCTGAAGTCGATCCCGACCCGGCTCATCTCCTCTAGAAGGCTGGAGAGGAGGTAGGCAAGATCGATGCTCCACGGCGATATCTTCTCCAGCTTCGTCTCCCTGAACAGGATCTCCCATGGTGGGCGAAGGTAGAAGGGCTTCTCCTCACCCATCCTACAGGGCCACCTCCAAATTCAGGGGTAACGCTAGAACCCGGCTCCGGCCCCCCTGGTTGAAGACGCCGTATATCCTATCGGCGTTGTGTACCATCACGTCCTTCAGCGTCACCACGATGAACTGGGACTCCAGAGCGTTCTCCCTGAGGACATCGGCGAGCCTGGAAACGTTCAGGTCATCGAGGTGAGCATCGATCTCATCGAAAAGGTAGAAGGGCGCCTTCAGGAAACGCTGGACCGCCAGGAGGTAGGCGATGGCCGCGACGGACCGCTCCCCGCCGCTGGCCCCGCTCGCGAGCCTCATCGGCCTCCCTGGGAACTGTATGTAGAGGTCTACGCCGGCTGAGAAGGGGTCCTCCGGCTTCTGTAGTTCCAGCCTTCCGTCGCCGCCACCTGTGAGCTTCGCGAAGAGGGTGGAGAAGTTCTCGCAGACGTCGTTGAAGGCCTTCATGAAGTGGTCCCGCTTCTCCCGCTCGACCTCGTCGATGAAACTGAGGATGGAGCCCTTCTCCTCCTCGAGCTCGTTGATCCGGACGCTCAGCTGCTTGTAATTGCCGACGACCTTCGCGTAATCCTCCACGGCGCGCTGGTTTATCGCGCCGAGGGAAGCCTTCTCAGACCTGATTAGATGCAGTTTGCGCTCAACCTCGTCCAGGTCGATGGCCTGGAGGCTCAGTTTCTCCTCGAAGCCCTGCTTCGCGAGTTCCTCGAGTATCTTCTGGCACTGCAATCGGAGCTTTTCGAGATCGACACTGAGCTCCATGCTCCTCCGGATGTGATGGTCACGTCTCTGATCGATCTGCTCGATGCGTTGATCTAATCGCCTGATGGTCTTCTGATGCTGCTCTATGACCTGGGTCGTGGACTCGACCTCTGACGTGACCTTGTTTAGGGCCCTCTGGAGCTCACCGATGTGGGAGGTGACTTCCTCCAACTCCCTAAGGGTCTCGGCCTCCTCACGTTCCAAGGAATCGAGCTCCTCGCGCCACCTTTCTATCTGATCCTCTGACTCTGCGATCTTTAGCTCTAGGACGCGGTCTATGAGATTCGTCTGGACGGAGATATCCGACCTCAGCTGGCTTCGCCTCTCCCGTAGAACTGCTATCTCACGGCTGAGGTTGTTCAGCTTCAGCTCCAGCTCGGTCACGTCTGAGGGCTTCGAAAACTCCCTGAGCTCCCCGATCTCTGCCTTGGCCCGCTCGATCTCTGCGAGCGTTTTCTCCCTACGCTCATGGAGGGTTGCTATGAGCCCCTGCTCACGCTCCAGCTGCAGCTCGATCTCTTTGATCTTGTCGTCTATGGCGCTGATCTTTCTCTCAAGTCGATCGATGGTCTCCTCCGTCTCCCTGATGTCTTCG
The DNA here is from genome assembly GCA_964634705.1 of uncultured Candidatus Bathyarchaeia archaeon. GTDB lineage: Archaea > Thermoproteota > Bathyarchaeia > TCS64 > TCS64 > CAZWKG01. Next base: position 5,184 of record CAZWKG010000017.1, read on the forward strand.
TCTATGTCTTCGATTCTCTTGCTTGACTGGTCCAGATAGTTTGTGAACTTCCTAAGGCTGTCCCCCGATAGCTTGAGGTCGCTCATCCTCTTCAGTAGGCGCTCCCTCAAGTTCCTGATGGTCTCGGAGAAGGTCTTTACTGATTCCTCGCTCGGTATCAGCTTGGAGAAGTTGGGGGGCCTCCGATAGTAGCCCCCGGTGACGCCTCCCTCGGCCTCATAGACGTCTCCCGATCGTGTGACCGCCCTGTAGCCCTTTCTGATGACTTTCAGCGCCGCGGCCCGGTTCTTGACTAGGAGGGTGTCGCCCCATATCAGGTTTACGAGTGGTGAGTACCTGGCTTCGTACCGGATTAGTTGTGGTATAGAACCGAGTATGCCGTCGCCCTCTATCTCGGGTAGAGACTCCAGCTGCTTGATGTTCTTCAACGGAAGGAACTTGGTCATGCCGAGCTTCGTCTTCTTCAGCCGCTCCACGCATTCCAAGGCTATCTCGATATCGTCGACGACGATGGCTCTCACCCAGCCGCTTGAAGATGTCGTCACGGCCCGCTGATACTTGAGGTCGACCTTTATGAGGGCCCGCAGGGGGCCGTGGTATCCGAGTAGGGCTCCCGCCTCCCCCATCTCCTTGATGCGTTTCCGAGCCTTCTCCTCCGTCGCGATCCTCTTCCAGAGGTCCCGTTTGGCGGAGAACTGGGTGATCGTCGCATCGGCTTCCTTCGCCAGCTTGCTCGCGCCCTCGATGGTGCTCCTCAGGCTCTTCTGCCTCTTTACCTGATCCTCCATGTCGCGCAGCAGGTCCTCAAGCTTCGCGGCCTCTTCGGCTTTTAGCGTCTGGAACTCCCCGAGCTTCTCCCTAAGGGATTTTGTCCTCTCCACGGTTTCGGCCTTTTTCAGCTCGAGCTCCTCTGTCTTCGTCTTCAAGCTGCTCGATTTGACGAGGTGTCTGTTGATCTCGATCTCGAGCCCGCTCAGGCTCTCTTGCATGGGGACGAGCGACTCGGTGAGGTCCTCGATCCGTCTCTGGTTACTTTCCGCCGTCTCCTTCATGGCGCTTATTTTGTCCTTTAGCCCTTGGAGCTGTGCCTCCTTCTCCTCTATCTCGGAATCTATCTGAGCCTGGCTCTGTTTCAGCCCCTGCAGAGTCTGCCTCTTCTCCTCTATCTCCCTCTTAGATTGTTCGATATCTGTGGTCTTCTCTTCAATCCCCTTCCTGATTGAACCCTTTCGAGACTCGATCTCCTTCATCCTCGACTCTAGGGAGACCTTCAGCGTCTTATTGCCCACGAGATCGGATTTGAGGATGGGGAGGCGCGTGTTGCCTTTCTCAGCCGCCTCCTTGTTGAACTCGTCCCAGCGGGCCCTCGCCGCGTTTCTCTCCGCGAGCAGCCCGGACCTCTCCTCCTCGAGCTTCGCGACATCTTTGTCCGTGTCTGAGATTTGCTCTCTGATCTTCTCTATCCTCGAGTCGAGATCGGAGAGCTGGTGGGAGAGCTTGAGGGCTTTGAGCTTTCTCTCCTCCTTCAGCAGTAGGCGGTGCCGGAGGGCGTCGTTCCTTTGATGTTCCAGCAGTATGACGTTTTTCCTCACCTCGTCTATCCTAGCTGAGGCGACCTCTAACTTTCGCTCAGCCTCCGCCAGCCGTACTTTAGCCTCCGCCTTCTTCTCGTCGTACTCGGTGATCCCTATTAGGTCTTCAAGCGCTTTCATACGTTCAGAAGGCGTGAGGTCGCTCAGCCTCGTGGCGGTGCCCTGAAGGACGATGTTGTATCCGCCGGGGTTGATGCCAGCCATCTCGAGGATGTCCAGCATGGCCCGCCTTGATGTCCGCCTGCCGTTGAGGAAATATTTGCTCTTACCATCGCGGTCGATCTTCCTGCTGACGCTCACGACGTTCTTGTCTACTGCGATGCCCCTGTCGCCGTTGTCGAAGTAGATGGTGACCTGGGCCGTCATCGCCTTGCTTGTGCCGCTCTCATCGACGCCGTCGAAGATCACTCCTGACAGGTCGGGGACTCGCATCCTCCTTGAGCCGAGTTCCCCGAAGACGAATTGAACCGCGTCTATGATGTTGCTCTTGCCGCTTCCGTTCGGTCCGGTGATGACGTTAAACCCGGGCTCGAACTTCAGTTTCAACGTTCCGCTGAAAGACTTGAAGTTCTTCATCGCCACTTTCTTGATATGTACCATCCCGATGGTCCTCAGGCTCTGGGTGGAGGCCCTCCCCGATCCTTCCTTGATGCGGTCAAACTAGATGGGATAGCCCCTTCGAATTTTCATACCCCTTTAAACAATTCAAGCCTGATGATCGAGAAAACCCACTTGACGGGTAGTATTATTACGTATTAGAATGAGATTACGAAGTCCTTTCGAAGTCCAACTCTTCGGGGCGGGTTTTTGATGTGTATTGCCCTTACAATTAATCATCTATGTTTAAAATCTTATCATGCACGGATATAAGTGACACATGATGAGACTCGAGCGCCTTATCGAATCCCTTGAACAGGCCCACCTCGATGCCTATCTAATATCCAAAGAGCAGAATATCTACTACTACACCGGGGCAATCAGCGGGGGTCTGCTCATAGTGGCTCCTGAGACCGACCCGCTGCTTCTGGCTCCCAGACTCAACTTCGCCATAGCTCAAGCCCAAGCTTCGGGATGCAAGGTCAAACCATACACCAAGGAGAACCTCATCGAGCAGATCGGAGACGCGTTAAAAAAGGTGAACCCGCGAACTGTCGGATTCGAGAGCCTCAGCTTAGAATTATACCAAAAGCTTCAAAATCAATTTTGCAACATAGAACTGAAAGCTTTAGCCGACTTGGTGTGGAATATGAGGTGCGTCAAGGATGCGACCGAGCAGAAACTGATCAGGAAGGCGGGGGACTTAGCCGACATCGGGATGGAGGCCGTAAGGGAGCAACTCAGGGAGGGGATGAGTGAGCATGAGGTAGCAGCTGAGGCAGCGTATGCCATGATGCAAAATGGTGCTGAGGGGCTCGCTTTCTCTACTATCGTCGCGTCAGGCCCTAGATCCGCTTATCCTCATGCGGGCGTCACAGATAGGAGGATACAGAAAGGGGACTTCGTCACCATCGACATGGGAGCCACCTACAGGGAATATAGATCGGACACCACAAGAACCTTCATCATAGGGGAACCGACAGACAAGCAAGCCAAGATATACGAGACCGTGCTAAGAGCGAACGAGACGGCGCTTCCGGAGATCAAGGACGGCGCTAAGGGGAATGAAGTCGACAGGGTCGCGAGAGCCATCATCGAAGAGGAGGGTTACGGCGAGTATTTCGTCCACTCTCTGGGCCACGGCGTCGGCCTCGAGGTACACGAGCCTCCCTCCCTCAGCAAGACAAGTAAGGATACATTGAAGATTGGGAACGTCGTAACAGATGAGCCCGGGATCTACATCCCCGGATTCGGCGGGGTCCGGATCGAGGACACCGTCCTCATTACGAGCTCGGGCCCGGTGAGGCTGACTCGATTCGCCAAGGACCTCGACGCGATGCGTATCTGAGGGCTCTCTATCTCCCGAATCTTCGATGCCTCTGTTGGTAGCTCCGGATGGCCCTCTTCAGGTCGATCTCCCTGAACTCCGGCCAGTAGACGTCGACGAAGAAGAGCTCACTATACGCGGATTGCCAAAGGAGGAAGCCACTCAGTCTGGACTCACCCGAGGTCCTGATGATCAGATCAGGGTCCTGCTGCGGGAGATATGCGGTGTACAGATGCTTCTCGAAGATGGCCTCGTCGATTTTATCGGGACTCATCTCGCCGGTCTCGACCTTCAACGCGATCTTTCTCGCCGCATCGATGATCTCGGCTCTCCCCCCATAAGCTAGGGCGAGGTTAAGGTAGTACTTGTCGTAATTCTTCGTCGCCTCCTCGACCTCATGGACAAGCCGTTGGACTCGCGGGGGGAGCATGTTGATCCTGCCGATGGCTTTCACGCAAACCCTGTTCTTATGAATGGTGTCAGACGCCAGAATCTCCTCAAGGTACTCTTCCAGCAGCCTCATCAGCTCCTCCACCTCACTCATGGGCCGCTGAAAGTTCTCTGTCGAGAAAGCATACAGCGTGACGGTCCTGATGCCTAGATCGGTGCACCATTCTAGAAATTTCTTGACTTTTTCGGCGCCCTCCCTGTGCCCCTCCCATGGGATCATGTCCCGGGCGGAGGCCCACCTCCTGTTCCCGTCAAGGATGACGCCGATGTGCTCGGGCTTCTCCTTGGAGTCGATCTGCATGCGAAGCCATCGCCCATAGACCTTGTAGACACCGAGCACGGATAGGAGGCTTTGCAGCATCTCGGGCACCCTTCGACATACTCGATGGAGACTCAGAGATAAAACTGTGATGTTTACAAATACAATTTTTTAGTCATAATGTCTCCGACTTAACGCCCAAATCCAGGTAGCTTTCTATGGGCTCCATAGACGACGAATACAGAGGTGATAGTTGTCACGACGCCCGCTATGGTCATGATGACCAGAGGCGACCACAGCGTCAAGGACTTCTCCGGCTCGATTAGCACCTTTGCCGACTCAATGGCTATGAACCTCAGCCAGAAAGTCACGATCATCCCGACGACGTTCCACCATATCTTTGAATCCCGCTGCATGTAGTATGAGGCGACACCTCCAATGAGGGCTACCATCGCCCCCAGAATGATGAGGTCTATCGCCTTTAGAAGGAAGGCACCGATAAGCGTCGGAGATAGCTGCAACCAGTATGAAAAATTCGACCAGAAATGCGGCGCATCAATCGGCACCTCCTGCATGGCGTTTGTGATCCCGAGGAAGCAGCCCACCACAGTTAGGATGAGGCCCACGCCCATGGAGGCTAAGGTCAGCTGGCGCTCAGGTGGCGGCAGCTTCAGCTTCACCATCGCCAGTTTCTCGTCCCATCCAAATCCCTTCACCAGCAACACTATCCCCATAACGAAGGTGAGCACCATCCCCGCGTTCTCAAGTTGGTTGAAGATGAGGAGGACGCCGAGGAGGACGAGCATTATCCCCGGTACGCCGAGGCTGAGCCGTGAGTAGTGGGGGTCGTTCACCAGCATCTTAAGGTATCGAAGCATCACAGCCCAAGTCTCCTCGAGACGCTCGCTGTGCTTGACGACGATGTGGTGTATAGAGATGATCGGAACACGGGACTGGATGATGGGGATGATGGACTCGTCGGAGAAACCATCGGTCACGATGATAACGCCCGTCGCCGGATAGGATTCAAGCACACTCTTGAGCTCGCTTACGATCCTCCGGTCGGCATCGACCCCGCCTAAAGGAGAGCCAGCTATTGTCGCCACCTGATACGATCCGTCGGAATTCTTAGAGAGCCTGTCATATAGATTGACAGCTCCGAACATGGCGTTGGCATCCGCCTCTTCTGGATCTGCCAAGGCGAGGCCCGCAGCCGCTTTGAGGTTCTCATCCTTACTCAGGATCGGCGTCTCGATATGGGCCTTCTGCCCAATATCATCATCTCTGTCGATGCAGAGGATCAGTGTCTTGTTGCGTGCACCCTCGGCCTCAGACATTTTCCCAACCTTAGTTGGGTGATGGCATATTTATTGGTTGTTAAACGTCAAGATTCAGTGCTTCTTTGAGGCCCTTATACCGGTTACGGATGGTGACCTCCGTGATCCCAGCCGCGTCCGCAATCATCTTCTGCGTACGCCTCTCGTCGTTCATCACACACGCTATGTAGAGGGCCGCAGCCGCGAGGCCCATAGGATCCTTCCCGGCCGTCGTCTTAAGGCGCTCGGCCTTCCGCAGAATTTCTACCGCCGTCTGCTGCGTCTTCTCTCCTATGCCCACCTTCGCCGCAATCTTCGGAACTCTAAGCTGGGCCGCTGGTACAGGCATATGGAGCCGCAGCTCTCGCAGCAGGAGCCTGTAGCAGCGGGCGATATCCTTCTTTTCTATAGGGCTGTGCCTCGCGATCTCCCTGAGCGTCCTCGGCGTCTGAGTGAGCCGACACGCAGCGTACAGCGAGGCCGCCGCGATGGCCGAGATAGACCGGCCGCGGACCAGCCCCTTCTCCAGGGCCTTCCGGTAGACGATCGCCGCCTTCTCCTTGATGGGAGGGGGGATATGTAGCTTATCCGTCAGCCTGTCGAGCTCGGCCATGGCTTGGGCGAGGTTTCTGTCTACGGAGGAGTGGACCCTGGACCTTATCTGCCACTTTCTAAGCCGTAGCATCTGTAGCTTCGTCTTAAGCGGTATCTTCCTCCCGAACGCGTCCCTGCTGACCCGGCCGATCATGGTCGTCAGGCCCTTGTCATGGACGGAGAAGGAGAGGGGGACGCCCA
>CAZWKG010000018.1:0-4963 GCA_964634705.1 uncultured Candidatus Bathyarchaeia archaeon
TCCAAATCGAAGTTCTCTGCATAGCCCCTTTGAAACGCCAGCGTCGGGAAAGGCCTTGTCATCAGGTAGAGGTTGCTGCGATCTTGAGCAGCTCTGGGAGCTCTACGGCTCATCGGCATGACGAAGTCTACGGCTCCAAATTTCGCCGCCAGATCTGCGACATCCTCCGGGGGACAGAATATGGAGTCGCCCGAGTGGACATAAACAGGTGCATTATGTTCTTTCGCCGCTTTTATGACAGGCTCCACAACAGGGCTTCCTACTCCGTACCCGTCGTTGGTTGGATCTATCTGTACTCCCATGAAGCCCTGCTCCTGTAACGCGTTCTCAACCCGTTCCGCCTCTCCTTCGAGGTGGGGATTAGCCCTGTATAGGGTCACTAACCTTCTCGGATATCTTCTAACAGCCTTCTGCACGACCCTGTTAGCTTCTTCGTAGAACGGTCCCGGAGGGGGCGCGACGACGACAGAGACTTCGATCCCTAACCTATCCATGTAGGAGATGAGGCTATCAAGGTCTTGGTTCACGTATATGGTCGTGCCGAGGAATGCGTGGCCGTCGACGATCTTCATGGGTGATCCACTTCCAGTCTCAGGATTCTAGCCATGTTTTCTCCCAGGATCATCGCCTTCTCTTCATCAGAGATACCGCACAGCCTGACCTTCATCATCTCGATCTCGGGAATCCCGAAGGGCATATCAGAACCGTACACGACCCTGTCGGCGCCGACGATGCGAGCCGCCCGCGCTATCTCCCTTAGGCTTCTGAAAGAGGTCTCCAAGATGACGTTCTCGAACCACTTAGCGACCAAGATGGCGTCCTCATAGAGTTGCTTACCCATGTGACCCACGATCAGATTCACGTCTAGGAACGCGTCAGCGAGGCCTCCCACCAGCGTCGGCTGCGCGAAACTATACGTGTCCGGGTCTCCGGTGTGAATGAGGATGGGGACCCCAAGTTCAGCTGCGAGCTCTGCGATAGGGAAGGCAAGTTCCTCGCTGTTGATCGCAAAGGCCTCATTCCTTGGGTGGAGCTTCACGCCGAGGAACCCTTGATCCTTGACTCCCGCCTCGATCTTATCAAGGGCGTGCTCACGCAGGTGCGGGTTCACCCTTATGAAGCCAAGGATTCTGCTGGGTGATTTCTTCATGGCGTCGGCGATGAACATGTTGGCTGAGTCGTAGGTTCTGTCTTTGCCGATGGAGGAGTAAGGGGGAGTTGTGACAACGGCGTCGATACAGTTTCTATCCATCACGGACAACAGCTCTTCCACGGCGCACGGCGGTAAACCCTTCCCCGGACCCGCGAAATGGGTGTGCCCATCTATTATAACCATAATACAACCCAACTTTGCTGATGTTTCTGCTTTATATAACCCCGGGTGTTTAAAGGATTTTGAATGGCAGCTAAAACATTACGGCTACGCGGGGACCACAGAGAGCTGTACCATCTCTTCAAGACCCTGTTGGGGGAAGTCAACTTTATCACCCTACACGAGGAGCACCTGGGTGACGGGTTCCGCATCATAGGTGTCAATAGAAAGCGGACATCCCTGCTAACCTCCGCTATGCTATCGCTTATAGGAGGCTTCATTCCTAGGAAGAGGGTGGCCGTCGAGCTTTTCGCCCTTGAAAGAGACGGTGAACTAACGGCTGAGCTGAGATGTAAACCTTACATCGACAACGTCGACATGGAAGCCGTGGTGGAGAACCAAAAGGAGATCGATAGATGTGAGCGGCTCATAGATCTCTTCGAAAACAGAATCCTAGAGATCCTGAGGCAGTATGATCAGGGACCTTCCATGTAATTTATGCCAACGCTAATTCCCGTGCGTTCGAGGAGAACTCGTCTGGGAGGCCGTGCTATATAGAGATCTTGAGCTACCAGTGCCTCTATTTACAACGGTTGGTCTACCGATTGAAGACGGCCTTAAAACGATACAGCCTTTACTTCATTTGGATTCTTCGATAGGCGTCAATGTGTACTTCACTTCCCTGATACCTCTGACTGCTCGAACCTTGGAGATGAAGTCCAGGACCACCGCAGAGTCGCCTTGGACGAGGAAGATCTCGACGCAGTAGCCTCCGCCGATATGGAGGTGCATGTTTCCAAAGATGTTCTCGTCGAAGCGATGCCTGAGTTCCATCAGCCTCTCGTTGACGTCACGCCGCTCTTTTTCCAAGATGACCGTCACAGTCGCCATCATCTTCCCCCTCTCAAGGCGTTGGAGCGCGAATTGGGAGAGGGTGTCTCGCACTGCAAGCCTGATCGCCTCGGAGCGGCTCGAGTAACCGCTCTTCTCAACGAAGTCGTCAAGCTGTTCCAGTAACTCAGGGGTCAGGGATACGCTTACCACGGTCATGAGCTTATCTTAATAACATAGAGCTGAAACCTTATTAAATTTTAATAAAAATCAACCGTATTATAGCATTAAACTAATAAAGGACGTGGTATCCGTCTCGCTGAGTGATTATCGGCGGTCCTCCAGATGAATCATGAAAACAAATCCTCCAGCGGCGCGTTGATAGCTCTGGGTATATCGGGTGTTGCGCTAGCCGCAGGGCTTCTCCTACACTTCTTTACCGGAGAGACTTTGGCATCAAACCTTCTTCTGTTAGCGGCTATGGTGATCTCAGGGGGCAGCGTCGCCGAAGCCGGTCTCAGGGCTCTGGTCCACGGGCGTATCAGCATAAACCTCCTAATCACAATAGCGGCGGTCGGCGCTTTAGCAATAGGCCATCTGGAGGAGGGGGCCGTGGTCATCCTCCTCTTCAACTTGGCTGAGAGGCTTGAAGATTACGCCACAGACAGGGCGAGGCACTCCATAGAGGCGCTGATAGAGCTTAAGCCAGAGGTAGCTACGGTGAGGCGCGACGGAGGGGAGGTGAACGTTGCCGTCGAGGACGTGTGGCCCGGCGAGATCCTCGTCCTACGCCCAGGCGACCGGATTCCCCTGGACGGCATCGTCATCGAGGGGTCCTCCAGCGTCGATCAGGCCGCCATCACGGGCGAGTCCGTGCCCATCTCGAAGCTCGTAGGTGACGAGGTCTACGCGGGCACCATAAATCTCGACGGGTTCCTCGCCGTCCGGGTCACCAGGTTGGCGGAGGAGACGATGCTCGCAAGAATCCTGAAGTTGGTAGAGGAGGCTGAGGAGAGGCGCTCCCCAACCGAGGCCTTCGTCGACCGCTTCGCCGGGGTATACACGCCAGCGGTCATCCTCCTCGCCGTCGCCGTCGCTGTCGTCCCGCCCTTCCTGTTTCGGGTGTCCCTACACCACTGGATCTATCGTGGGCTTGTGATGCTGGTGGTCGCCTGCCCCTGCGCCCTCGCCATCTCGACGCCCGTCGCCATGGTCTCAGCCATCGCAAATGCTGGGAGCAACGGCGTCCTCGTCAAGGGTAGCGCCTACCTGGAGCAGGTGAGCCGGGCTGGAGCCTTCGCCTTCGACAAGACCGGCACCCTGACACGGGGCGAACTCGGGGTCACAGACATCATCTCCTTCGGACTCCCCGAGAGGGAGGTGCTCAAACGGGCGGTGGCGCTGGAGGCGAGGGCTGAGCACCCCATAGCGAGGGCGATCATGAATAGGGCGTTGGCCGAGGGCGTCGAAGCGGTGGAAGCCACCGATTTCAAAGCCTATGTCGGCAGGGGCGTCGAGGCCTGCATCGAGGAGAAGACCTGCTGCATCGGCAACCTGAGGCTCTTCAAGGAGCTTGGCCTTGAACCGCTGGATGGGGTTGTCGAGCGGCTGGAGGCGGAGGGGAAAACGGTCGTCCTCGTCTCAGAGGACGACTGCGTCATCGGCGCCATCGCACTGATGGACAAGATAAGGGAAGGCGCGGAGGAAGCCTTGGCCCGGCTCAGGCGGCTCGGCATAAGGGTTCAGATGCTGTCAGGCGACAACGAGGTGACAGCTCAAACCATCGCTGAGAAGCTGAGCATAGACGGCTACACGGCAAACCTCCTCCCCGAGGAGAAGGTCTCCGCCATCGAGAAGTTGCGGGCAGAGCACGGGGAGGTCGTCATGGTCGGGGACGGCGTCAACGACGCCCCTGCGCTGGCGGCTGCCGATGTCGGCATCGCCATGGGTGCAATCGGCAGCGATGTGGCGCTGGAGACGGCTGACATCGCGCTAATGGAGGACAAGCTTGGCCGCTTGCCATACCTCGTCGACCTCAGCCGGGCAACTATGGGTCGGATCAGGGAGAACATCATCGCCTCTATACTGGTCAAGGCAGCGGTAGCCGCCCTCGCCTTCCCCGGCCTCGTAAGCCTCTGGCTTGCCGTCGCCGTTGGGGATATGGGGCTGAGCTTGGCCGTGATTCTCAACTCCCTGCGCCTAAGCGGCGTCAAGGCCGAGCCGAGCCTGGGACGCCCCTACGCCTAAACTCCTCCGCGGCCCGGTGTGCCATCCTGAGGGGCTCTGGGAGGCGACCATCCCTCGTCATCCTCTGCACGATTCTTACGCTGGTCTGGAGGGAGATGTTGTGGCCAATGGAGACATAGACTGGGGAGCGGCCATCCATCGTCAGCACCGCTCCTACAACGCTGCCTTTGTATAAGAGGGGCGCCCAGCCATCCGCCTTCGCCCCGACCCGCCCCACAAGCCGCCTCCTGGCGACGCCGATGGCAGCCACCCCCAGGTCGAGGCCGATGTGGGAGGCGAGGCCGCACCCCCTGGGATGAGCTATACCATGCCCGTTCACCAGCAGCACGTCGAAGCCTGAGACGTGTCTGGCGGCGGCTTCGATGGCGGGTGCCTCTCTGAAGGAGAGGTATCCAGGGATGTATGGGAAGCGGACGCTGACCGTTACCGACGCTGAATCCACCACTTCGAGCTGGCTGTCTAGGACCACGCAGACTGCGTAGGCTTCGTCGCCTCTATAGGCGGCATCCACGCCAGCAACCAACTCGGCGGCGCCTAGTTTGTCTTCCTGAACGACCTGTTTCGACATCTTCT
>CAZWKG010000018.1:5063-9942 GCA_964634705.1 uncultured Candidatus Bathyarchaeia archaeon
GCTACTCGGCCCTCCGTTTCGGCTCCTTCAGGAACAGCAGGCCAACGATTGCTGCGGCGGCTGCCATGCCGGCTTGGAGGAGCAGAGGCGAGGCTTTGGAGAGGTTTCCGTAGAGGAAGCCGCCTAGGAGGTTGCCGCAGGCCCCCAGCAGAGACCCCGCCATGCCTCCCATGGTGAAGGTCTGCATTGTGCCGATGACGCTCAGTAGGGCGTTGATTCTTCCCCTGTGGTTGCGCGTCGAGTGGTCGGTGAAGAGGGCTTGGCTGGCTGACGCGCTCATGCTGCTGAGGATGGTGGCTGCAACGCCGACGGCGAAGGCTTGGAGGAAGCTCCTGCTGTAGATGAAGGCGACGATGACGAGGGGGTTCAGCAGCATCGACGGCAGCACCAGCTTGAGCCTGCCCTTCTGGTCGGCAAGCTGTGCGAAGGGGAGGGAGACGACCGTGCTTATGATCATGTTTGAGGTCAATATGAGTCCCCACTGGGCGTTTGAAAGGTGGATTACGTCTTCCGTGGCGTAGGTGACCCAGAAGGGGTTGCCGACGGCGGCGCCGAAGCCGAAGAGGATGCCCATCACGGTCAGCACCCAAAGCTGCCTCGGCATCACTTTCGCCGTCTCCTTCATGCCTGAGAAGGTCTCGCCGAGAACCCTTGAGACTCTGACGCGCCCTCTCACCTCGGTGGGCAGCGTCTCCCTGAGGAACTTGAACCGCATGAGTGAAGCAGTCAGCGACGTGATGAAGAGGACTAGGTAGGCGCCCCTCTGAGCGGGGACGACGCCGAGCCTGTCCATGTAGACGCCGATGAGGTAGGGGGAGAGGATGCCGAAGAGCGGGGGGACGATATGAGTGAGTGCGTAGCTCTCGGCTCGGCTCTCGGCGTTCGTGGAGTCGGCGATGATGGCGTTGAAGGCAGGCCCCCGGAGCCCTGAGGCGACGGCGTCGAGGGCAATGGCCATGATGAGCCAGTGCCAGCTTGGCGCGGCGAAGTAGATGAGGGCGTTGGCTGAGAGGATGAGGCTCATGGAGTAGACCATCCGCTTGCGGCCGATGGTGTCAGCTAGGTATCCGCCGAGGAGGGCGGGGAGTATGCCGAACAGGGAGCCGATGGCCGAGAGCAGCCCTATGTGGAAGTAGCCGCCGCCGAGGTGGAGGACGTAGAGCGCCCAGAAGGTCCACGTCATCTGGCCGCTGAAGATCCAGATGCCCGACGTGAGCATCATGACACCTATGTTCCCACGCCAAAGGCTCCGACCCTTTTCGGACGCCATATTCCTGTCACTGCTGATGGTTTCCATGTAGGGGAAAGGGGTTGAAGAAAAAGGTGTCGCCTGTAGCCGTCAGCGCCTCTCGATCTTCCAGCTCGTCCCCTCTGGCTTGTCGCCGAGGATCACACCTATCTCGGCCAGGTCCTCCCTTATCTTGTCCGAAAGCTCGTAGTCATCCTCGACGCGCAACTGCTCTCGCACCTTAACGATGAGCTCTATAAGCGCCTTGGTCAGCTCGTCTATCTCCCCACGCCTCTTCTCGAACAGGCCTAGCGCGTCAAGCAGCTGGCGATAGACGGCGTACGCTTTGAGGAGTACGCCCTTGTTGGGTTTGTCTGCGATGTATTCGTTTATGGCCTTCGACATGGCGTGGAGTGCGTCGAGGGCCCCGTGGGTGTCGAGGTCGTCGTCCATCGCCTCCTCGAACCTGCGCTTCTGCTCGTCGACCTCTCTGAGGAAGTTTTCCTCGTTGATGGTGTAGTCGAGGTTCTCTCCCTCGGCGCGGAGGGCCTCTTCAATTAGGTCCAGCGTGTTCATCAGCCTCCGGGCTGAGTTCTCGGCGCTGCTCATCGCCTCCTCGGTGTAGTCGATGGGCTTCCGGTAGTGGGTTGAGAGGTAGAAGTAGCGGAAGGGGTCTGGGCTGTACCTCGACAGCACCTCGTCGAAGGAGATGTAGTTGCCCAGGCTCTTGCTCATCCTACTGCCATCGATCATCAGGAACCTGACATGCGTCCAGAAGCGGACGAACTTCCGGCCGGTCAGCCCCTCCGATTGGGCGATCTCGTTTTCATGGTGGGGGAAGATGAGGTCCTCTCCTCCAGCGTGGATGTCTAGGGTATCCCCAAGGTACCGCCGCGACATGACGCTGCACTCGATATGCCAGCCCGGTCTCCCCCGGCCCCATGGCGACTCGTAGTAGATGCCCCGCTCCAGTTCCTCGGCCGTCGCCATCTTCCACAGGGCGAAGTCGTTGACCGTCTCCTTGTCGTACTCATCGGCGGACATACGCTCCGTCTTCTGCACGGCTGAGATGTCGATCCCGCTGAGTTTGCCGTATCCGGGGAACTTGTCTATGTCGAAGTAGACCCCGTCGCTGGCGATGTAGGCGAGCCCCCTGTCAAGGAGGCCCTTGATGAACTCGATCATCTCCTGAATATTCTCGGTAGCCTGAGGGTAGACCGTGGATCGTTTGATGTTGAGGAGATCGATTCCCCTGAGGAAAGACCTCGTGTAACGCTCGGTGAACTCCTTGAGGGAGACGCCCTCCTTCCCAGAGTCGCGGATGGTCTTGTCGTCTATGTCTGTGATGTTCATCACATGGAGGACCTCGTAGCCCAGGTACTCCAGCCACCGGCGAAGTATGTCTCCAACTATGAAGGTGCGGAAGTTGCCGATGTGGGGGTCGCTGTAGACGGTGGGGCCACAGATGTACATCCTCACCTTCCCCGGCTCAAGAGGCTCGAACGGTCGTTTCCGCCGTGTGAGGGTGTCGTAGAGCTTTAGCCCTCCGGGCTCATCCATGGTCATATCTATACGCTCCTTCTATGTTTATAGAATCAGCTAGACGAGGGGATAGGAAGCTTATCCGGATCGGCATGGGGTACACAATAGTCTCAGTCTTCCGAACCCTTCTAGCCGGGTTATTTAGACGGGTATACTCGCATTTAAACTTAAGGGTCTAGAGGCGATTCGCAGGTAAGCTCTATTCTTGTATCTGGTCGAGCCTGTCAACGAGCTGCTCGATGGACTTGCTGAGCCTTTGGCGGCCTATCTCCGCTGTCAGCTCTCCCCGTGTTCTCTCGATGACGCCCCGGGCGACATCGAGCTTCCTCCGAAGTCCCTTCAGCAGCAGCGACACCTCCTCCATGGATACGAGGCTGAGGTAGACGTGCTCCATCAACCTGAGATCGGCCTCCGCTGCCTCTAGGTCACCGACTCGCAGCGAGTCGAGGGCATCGCGACGGAGTTCGCCGACGACGTCGGCCAGCCCGAGCAGGTAGGTGTAGAGGGGGACGCCGACAGCCTCCGGCCTCGGGAAGGCTGCAGTCGTCTTCAGCTCGTGGAGGATATAGGCCTCAGCGTACTCCTCCCTTGCAGCATACACCGCTTCGAAGCCTCCCAGCTCGACATGCTCCTTTAGTTGGGCCTCGACTTCGTCTAGGAGTTTCTTTGCCTCCTCAAGTTTCGCCTCCGCCTCGACATGGTCGTCGTTGTGTATCAGCATGATCGCCTGCTTCGACAGCATCCGGGCTCTGCGGGCTCGGCTCAGCACCTCGTCTCGGGCCTTCTCCCGCGCCCTCAGCTCGGCTGCCGCCCGTTTCATCACTTCCTCCATCATGGGCTACTCCTTCCTGCAGAGGATGCTGCGGAGCATGTCGGCTGTCAAGTTGCCCCCGCTCAACACCATCGCCACCTTCTTCCCCCGAAGCCGGTCCCGGATCTTGTAGCCGGCAGCTAGGGATGCGGCCCCCGCGCCCTCGGCGATGGTGTGGGCCTTCTCCACGTATAGCCTGATGGCGTCCCGGATCTCGTCCTCGGAGACGAGGATGAAGTCGTCGATCTGGTCGCGCATGATCTCAAGCGGCAGCTCGAAGGCGCGCCGCGTCGCCAGTCCATCGGCCATGGTGTCAGCCAACTCGGTGGGGACGATCTCCCCCTTCTTCCAGCTGAGGTAGACGCTGGGGGCTTTTTCCGCTTGCACCGCGATGACCTTCACCTGGGGGGCGGCGGCCCGGAGGACGGTGCTGGTGCCCGCCACGCCTGAGCCACCGCCGACGGGGACGATGACGGCGTCGACGTCGGGGAGGTCCTCGATGATCTCGAGGCCGATGGTGCCGACGCCGGCGATGAGGTGGGGCTCGTTGCCGCTGTGGATGTAGCGGTAGCCTTGCTCCTCCGATAGCCTCTCGGCGTTGAGGCGGGCGTCCTCGAAGTCGCGGCCTTCGGCGATGATCTCGGCGCCGAAGCTCCTGATGGCCTCGACCTTATCCGGGTTCGCGTTCTCTGAGACGCAGATGACGGCCTTCACGCCGAAGAGGCGGGCAGCGTAGGCGATGGACTGACCGTGGTTGCCAGTGGAGGCGGTGATGACGCCCCGTCTCCTCTCCTCGGGGCCGAGCTGGGAGACGATGTTTATGCCGCCCCGGACCTTGAAGGCGCCTGTCGGCTGGAAGTTCTCATGCTTCACATACGCCTCGAAGCCGAGCAACTTCGATAGGCTCGCGTAGTGGTGGAGGGACGTCCTGAGTATGTATGGCGCGATCCGCTTCCGCGCCTGCAGGATGTCCATGAAGGTCGGTCTGGTCCACATGGTTACCGCCTTATACCTTACAGCTCTCGGCTTATATCTCTGCATGTAGCGAAGACACCCGGAAGATGGACACTTCGCTATATAGTTCCGCTCACCAACGGCCTAACCGAACTTTACTTCTGAACAATTTATAACCGCCTCCGTCTACCCTCCTCGAGGAGATGATAGCATGGAGGGCCTTTACGAGAGGATTCTGGCCTTCGCGAGGGAGAGGTTGAAGGGGGAGAGGGTCAGCGGCCTCTACCACGCTTTGAGGGTCTGGAGGTGGTGCGAGATCCTAGGACGCGGCGAGGAGGTGGACA
>CAZWKG010000018.1:10042-11363 GCA_964634705.1 uncultured Candidatus Bathyarchaeia archaeon
GTCATCAGCACCTTGATGTCCTTGATCTCCTCAGGCTGCACCGTCAGAATGTCCCGGTCTAGGACGGTCATGTCGGCGAGCTTCCCCGCCTCGATGCCCCCCTTCAGGTGCTCCTCCTTCCCCAGGTAGGCGCCGTTCCAGGTGTAGATCCGTATGGCGTCCATGACGCCGATGGCCTCCTCCGGGCCGACGACCTGCCAGGTCTAGGTTTTCCTCGTCACGGCCTCGTAGATCTGGAACACGTCAACAGATAAGGTCGATGAAGATAAAAGACATGTATCTCCCCACGAAACCTTTGAAAGCCAGGCTGTGCATGATCCCTAGGGAAGAGGCATGGCGAAAGACCCTGTGTGCGGGATGGCCGTCGACGAGGAGACGGCGAAGTGGAAGAGCGAGTACGAGGGCAAGACCTACTACTTCTGCGCCGAACGCTGCAAACAGGCCTTCGACAAAAACCCGAAGCGCTTCGTCAAATAACCCCTCTTTTAACAATATTAGCCGCGGGCGATCTCCTCTACCGCACTGAGGAGAAGCTCTATCTCATCCGGCGTGTTGTAGATGTAGGTGGAGGCCCTCACCGTCCCCTCCGGCAGCCCGAACAGCTCCTTCATCAACGGGAGCGCACAGTGGTGCCCCGACCTTACTGCAATATCATATTCAGCGTCCAGACTCAGCGCTACATCATGCGGGTTCATGTCGAGGACGTTGAAGGAGACGATGCCGACACGCATCCGGGGGTCGGTGGGGCCGTAGACCGTGACGCCGTCGATCTCTCTCAGCCCCTCCGAAAGCCTCTTGGCCCGCCTCACGTCCCACCGCGCCACCGAGTCCATCCCCACTCGGTCGAGGTAGCGGCAGGCCTCGCCGAGGCCTATGACTTGGGCGATGGCTGGCGTCCCCGCCTCGAACCTCAGGGGGGGTTCCGCCAGCTCGTAGCTGTTGATGGTGACATCGGAGATGGTGCCGCCGCCGATGCAGAGGGGCTCCGTCTTGTAGAGTTCGTCTTCGGCTATGTATAGGCCGCCGGACCCTGTCGGCCCCAGCATCTTGTGGCCTGAGAAGGCGAGGAAGTCGACGCCGGAGGCACTCACATCTGTGGGCAGGTGGGGGACACCCTGCGCCCCGTCCTCAAGAACCAGCGCCCCGTGCTCATGGGCGATGGCCGCCACCTCCTTCACCGGGACGATGCAGCCCAGCACGTTGGACACCCTCGTCACGGCGACGAGGCGTGTGTCGTCGTCCACGGCCCTCTCGAAGTCGGCCATATCGAAGATGCCTTCGGAGTCGGGTCGCACCACCTCGATGTGGCATCCGTGTCTTC
>CAZWKG010000019.1:0-6654 GCA_964634705.1 uncultured Candidatus Bathyarchaeia archaeon
CCTGTTCAGGTGGATCAGCTCTGTCTCCCCACCCTCGGCCTCTACGCCTTTGAGGACCGCTTTGGTGAGACTTGAGGTCAGCCCGTCGATGTTCGGGCTCGATTGGATAGCTAGGCACTTCGTGGGATCAACGGTAGTCGAGTGATGACCACATGCCAATAAATCTTATTTATGAGGTTTGTCTTCAGCCCTCTTTATCTGGGAAGCCATAAACGCAGCTTTGCCTGGTTGAGGTCCTATGGTCGTGGAAGAGGAGGGTTCGAGGGTACTGGTCAGGAACTCCCGGATACTGCTAGGCGGCTTTCTAGCCTTCTTCTTCCTTAACATCCTTAACTCGTCCTACTCCACGGTCATGGACCTGATCAAGGAGGGCCTGTCTCTCAGCTACACCATGAGCGGCGCCCTGATGAGCGGTTACTTCGTCGGGTACACGCTGGGGCAGATACCTTGGGGGTTCTTGGCCGACAGGTACGGCAGCAGGAGAGTGATGGTTCTGAGCATCCTCGGGATCGCCTCGTCCACGATCCTTTTCGGGGTCGCGAGGGACTTCTGGCAGGTCGTCCTGACACGGTTCTTGGGCGGCCTGCTGGGCGCTGGCGTTTTCGTGCCGGGTGTTCGCCTAGTCTCCGGCTGGTTCTCCTCCGAAGCGCGGGGAACCGCCCTTGGGATCCTCAGCATCGGGGGGAGCGTCGGCCTGATTTTGGCCTCGATATTCACGCCCTATGCGGCAATCAAGCTCGGCTGGAGGGGTACGATGGTGGTTTTCGGCTTCATCGGGCTACTCTCTACGGTTGCGATGTGGTTCACCATCAAGGATCGGGTGGTGAAAGGAGATACGCTTTTAGGCGGGGTCTACCTGGCGGATGTCGTCAGGTCGAGGGGCTTCTGGATCCTGGCGGTGCTCCAAGTCGTCAGGCTCGGATCCAACTACGCACTCATCGACTGGCTACCTCTGCTACTGCGTGAGGAGTTCGGGCTGAGCCTCGTCTCGGCGGGAGCCGCCTTCTCCCTGTTCAATATCGCCGGCATGGTGTCGAATCCGGTCGGAGGTTTCGTCTCCGACAGGGTCGGGGAGAGAGGCGTGCTGCTCACCTCCTTCGCCATACTCGGCCTTGGCATACTCCTGTTCGCGGGGACCAGGTCGAACATACTCATGTACATCCTGTTGTTATCTCTCGGTTGGTTCATCAACTTCGTCCGGAGCCCCAGCTTCGCAATCCTCCCAAAGCTCTACGGCGTCGAGATGGCCGGGAGGGTATCAGGGGCGCAGAACACCTTCGCCTCGTTCGGGGCCCTTGCCCTACCCTTCCTCCTCGGCTACGTCAGGGACACGACATCCTCATACTGGGCAGGTTGGACGATCCTCTCCCTCCTCATGTTTCTCGTCGCCGTCCTGAGCCTTTTCCTGAAAAGCCCAAAAGAACGCGGGCCGGTCTGGTGAAAAACCTAAAAGCCGTCCAAAGCCATTTTGGGTGGATCCATCTCTTGGTGATGTAATGACCGGCGCCGAGATCCGAAGGATGACCCAGAGGGACTTGCCCGAGGTCGTGGGGTTGGACGAGCAGTTCTTCGGAGCCTCCCGGGAGCGGATTCTCAGGCGCGTCCTCTACGACTTCCCAGACTTGTGCTTTGTAGCCCGTTCAGACTCCAAGATCGTTGGGTACATCATGGCCAAGGTGGGTAAGGGCTCTCACAGGGTAGGCCCCTGGATCTGCGAACCCGAAAAGCCCGAGATCGCGGAGAGCCTGCTGCACAGGTTGATGGGCGAGGCCTCAGGCCACAGGCTCTGGGTAGGCGCTCCCGGAGTTAACAAAGCCTCAGTGATGATCTTGAAGGATAATGGGTTCGAGGACCTGCCTTCGAGCCTCCGCATGTGCTACGGTGGCTGCAGGCCGATGGGGGATTCTAACGGGATCTTCGGCATAGGCGCCCCCGACAAGGGATGAGGCCTTAAATCGATGGGCTAGCCCCTTCGTCAGACGGCCTTCTGAACTTTACCTCGTCGCCTACGTTGATGGATGAGGCTTCTAGGGTTGCCGTCTTGACGAGCACGTTCATGTGGTTCGGCATGTGGGTCAGATCGAAACCCGCGAGCACTCCCAGAGGTTTGCCGCCGGCGGATACCTCGTCCCCGACGATGATCACTCCGCCGCGTTTCACCTCGAAGAAGGCGATGGCGGAGACCCTATCTGCTCCTCCGCCCGGCGCTGCTTCCTCCTCGTCGGTTATCATCAGTTCATGGATCTCGTTGAGGGGCATCGCCCTGCTCTTGGCCTCGATGAGCTTGAGGCCCCTATTCTCGAAGGCGATGTGTAGGAGGGCTACCACCTCCCCAATAACGGGCCGCCTGTCTCCGTAGACCTTCGAGGTTATCAACCGCGGGTCGTATGGATTCACTTTCATGGTCCAGCCTCCTGGATTCTAGCTATACCTTGACCCAGACCCCCCTCCTCTCCTCGGGCTCCTTCGAGTCGATGTCCACATAGTAGTGGACGGACTCCCTCCTCGTCGAGGCGGACATGGTGTTCCCCTGCTTGTCGAAGGCGATGCAGCTAATTCCTCCGGTCTCATTAAGTGCGTTGATATCCCTCATGGCCTGGATGCAGGCATCGTGGACACTCGCACCTCGCCCCATGTAGCTAATGATGGTGCGAGCAGTAGAGAGCCTGATGGCGAGTTCGCCCCTGCCCGTGCAAGCCGCTGCACCGAAGCGGTTGTCGCAGTAGTTACCGGCCCCTATGATAGGGGAGTCGCCGATGCGGCCGGGGAACTTGAAGGCGGTGCCACTCGTGGAGACCCCAGAGCAGATATCTCCATTCCTGTCGAGGGCCATCACATTCACCGTCCCCTGTTGGGCTTCCGCCAGCTTCTAATACCACTCCCTCCGCCTATAGCTCTTAATGTACTCGGCGTAGTAGGCCTTCCGGCCAGCGAAGCTCTCGTCTAGGCGTTCGATCACGTCTTCAACGAAGGCCTTATAGACGGTTCGACCGCGTTCCGTCAGAATCTCGCACCGCTTGAAGCCCGTCACCTTGGCGAAGAGTTCCGCCCCCGGGCCGACGATCATGACATGAGGCGAAACCTCAAGCACCTTTCGCGCTATTGATATGGGGTGGAGATAGCCCTCCACAGCCGCGACTGCCCCCGACTTAAGGGTCCTGCCATCCATGATGGAGGCATCCAGCTGGGGGACGCCGAGGAGATTTGGGGTGCCGCCGAGGCCTACGCCGGAGTTGAGAGGGTTCTCCTCAACTGCCCTGATGGGCGCCTCGACGGCGTCCATCGCCGAGCCGCCTTTCCTGAGGATATCAACCCCTATTGCGAGCATATCCCTCGCATTCCTAGTCCCGATTATGAAGGGTTTGACCATGAGACCACCAACATCTGACTCAATCCTAGAGGATGTATATAAAAATCAGCCATCCCGGCTCTCGCAATCGATTTTAACATCGCCTCCCCAGATCAAAGCGGAGGAGACGCTTTGGAAGGGAAGGAGAACCCTGGTCGACGATGTAACATCTGCGGAGACTCCTCAAGCCAGGTGGCGAAGGCCTTAGGAATCTGCCTCAAATGTATCCGAGAGCGGCCTGAAGAGGCGATGCCCTACATTAGGAGGGCTCATGAGACCTCCAGAAAGCTATACGGCTTGCCTGTCCACCCGCCGATGACGAGGGGAGGCATCAGCTGCGGACTTTGCTCTAACCGATGCGTCATCGGCGAGGGGGAGCGAGGCTACTGCGGGCTGAGGTGGAACGAAGGCGGCCTCC
The DNA here is from genome assembly GCA_964634705.1 of uncultured Candidatus Bathyarchaeia archaeon. Lineage (GTDB taxonomy): Archaea > Thermoproteota > Bathyarchaeia > TCS64 > TCS64 > CAZWKG01. Next base: position 3,768 of record CAZWKG010000019.1, read on the forward strand.
GATCCCTCTCAGACAAGGCGGAGGGGCTGCTATACGCCTACCTCGACCCCCACGTCACCAACTGCTGTGCGGCCTGGTTCTGCCCCGCTGCTACGGGCGCCGGCTACCCTAAGTACGCTTACAGAGATGGGGCGGAGCGGGGGTACAGCAACCTAGCCGTCTTCTTCTACGGCTGCAACTTCGACTGCCTTTTCTGCCAGAACGCCTCCCACAAAGAGGTGGATCGAGGGAAACATGTCTCCGCGGAGGCCCTCGCCGCTCGGGTCGCCTCGGATCCGAGGATATCATGCATCTGCTTCTTCGGCGGCTCGCCCGAGCCTCAGCTCCCCTTCGCGATAAACGCCTCAGAGGAGGCGATGAGGGAGAGGCGTGGCAGGCCTCTGCGCATCTGTTTCGAGTGGAACGGCTGCGGCAACCCCTCCATTGTGAGGAGGGCGGCGGAGCTTTCCCTCGCGAGCGGGGGCAACGTCAAGTTCGACCTGAAGTGCTTCACGCCGAAGCTGAGCCTGGCGCTGAGCGGAGTCTCGAATGAGCAGGCGTACCGAAACTTCGAGATGGTCGCTGAGGAGCTGTACCCGGAGCGGCCTGAGCTGCCCGTGCTGACGGCGACCACCCTCCTCGTCCCCGGCTACGTGGACGCTTCAGAGGTCGAGGCCATCGCAGAGTTCATCGCCCGGCTTGACCCTTCCATCCCGTATGGGCTGCTGGTCTTCCACCCCGCATACCGTATGCGGGACCTGCCCGTGACGCCTATGAGGCAGGCTGTGGAGTGCTACAGAGCGGCGCGAAGGCATCTTAAGCGCGTCCATGTTGGCAATCTCCACCTCCTCGGCATCCGAAATATGTCGCAGTTCGCTTCCGTAGCTGGCGAACTATAAATATGGTCGGTAGGCAGTGGTCCTTTTCAGATAGACCTTTACACAGTAACTATGATACGTTTATCAACTTCATAATAGCTTTATTACGGTCTGAATGAGTTCTTAAAGATCTCTGGAGGTCTATTATCTACTATGTCGCATCGGAAGATTGGACCAAAGATTCTGAAAATGTTTCTACTCATCAGCGTGCTAACCGCCCTTCTCACGTTCAGTTCTCCTCTTGTACTTGCCTCAGAAGATATATGGGCGATACACAATCAGGCGAAAAGAGAAAGCGATGTCTTGAAACCGGTTGACCCCATCTTCTTTAACGACGAGAGAGGACCCATTTCTATAGACCTTGGTGAAGAATGGAGCTTTTTTTACCCTCTTGAGGCAGGGAAACGTTACCATGTCTTCCTTGTCGGTGAATGGGTCAAGAATACAACAGACCCTGTGACCGACTACGATGTAAGAACTTACGATCCAAATGGGAAGTGGCTTTCTGATCACACGGAATCAGCAGGGCTCCCCGAGCAGGTAGCGAACGACGAGCACCACCAATACTTCGTTCCCGAGCGGACGGGAAAATACAAGTTTAAGGTAATCAACGACCTGAGAGACAGTAAAAACGACGAACCTGCGATCTTGATGGTGATAGAGCACATCGACGTGAATGTCAAGTACACTCGCTACCTGATGGGGAGGGACGAAAAAACCGATGAGCCTTTACTTTTGACCAGCTGGGCATATGCTTTAAACACCTCATCCCACCTCATCCATGTCTTCGTCGATGTACCAGATTCCCTCGACATGTACGAGGTCCGCCTATACGCGATGGCGAACCCTGATGAAGGGGTCGGCTATTTGATCGACGGATTGGGGGTGCCAAGCGGAGACCTCTTCAACAAATTCGTGGGCGAATACGGCGGCTTCAACACCTCCTGCAAGGGAGACCGAAACATAGAGGCTATGGATAGCTGTGAGTACTCCGGTCAGGACATGGAGTTTGTCTACGAGACACCAAACGATGAAAGTAACATCTTCTACTACATTGTACTTATAGCCGAGCATGGGGAGGGGACGGTAGAGTTCTACGCGCAGACCGATTTCTCTCCCGCAAATATAACATTACTTGATCCACCAGAGAAAGGCTATGCAACGGAGGAGACCCACATCGCGGTCTCCGTCGACGATGACAGCGAGATCCAACGAGTCTGGGTGGAGTATACAGACGACGGCGGTGAGACCCTTGAAACGGAGGAGCTTACTCTTGAAGGGGACCTATATGTATGCGACCTACCGCCCTTCCCGCCCGGCGTCTATGTGAACTACACGGTCTATGCTAAAGACGTTGTGGGCAACGTAGGTTCAATTGACGCCGGGTTCACGGTGAAGAACAAGGTGACACTGGATTGTAGCATAGCCGACTCCAAGGTGAAGGTCAGTCAAAACGTCGTGGTAAGCGGTACGGCATCAACCCCATCGACCGTGATCTTACAGTTCAAGAACGAGGGAGCAGAGGAAAGCGTTGAGGTTCTCACGGACAGCTCCGGCTTTTTCAGATACATCTACGAGACGAAGAAGCCGGGGAAGTGGAGCCTACAGGCTCTTTTTAACGGCGACGAGCTACATTACCCCGCCTTGAGCGGTACGATCGACTTCATGGTAGAGAGGCAACCCCTGAGGGTGGATTGCGCCCTTAGCTCCAGCGAGGTGAAAAAGAGCAGCTCTATAACCATCTCCGGCAAGGTGATGCCACCTGTGGCGGGGTTGGATGTTGAGGTCACGTTCACCTCCTCGACGGCGCACCACAAGGAGACCGTTGTGACTGACGCTGATGGCTGCTTCTCATGTGATTTCGAGCCCCAAGAGGTTGATGTTTGGAATATCCTTGCACAGGTGAAAGGCAGGGTTCTATACACCTCGCCTCAGAGCGGTCTCATGGAAGTCCTCGTCACGCCTCTTAGCTCATTTGACCGGGTGACTGGTGCGCTATCGATGTTGGTTAAGCCGCCCTACCAGTACTT
>CAZWKG010000019.1:6754-11232 GCA_964634705.1 uncultured Candidatus Bathyarchaeia archaeon
TTTGTCAAGAGTCTTTTAATAATTTATATGCGTCCATTATATGTGATGGTAAAAAGAGCTTTAATAATGGGCGCGGCTGGAAGAGATTTCCATAATTTCAACGTCCATTTCAAGGGGAATCCAAACTACGAAGTAGTGGCTTTCACGGCGGCTCAGATATCGGAGATCGACAGTTCCTCAAAGATCGAGGAGAGGGTCTACCCTCCTGAGCTTGCTGGGGAGGAGTACCCGAAAGGAATACAGATCTACCCTGAGGGGATTCTGGAAGAGCTCATCGAGAAATTCGACATCGATGAGGTCTTCTTCTCGTACAGCGACGTATCCCATGAGTACGTGATGCATGAAGCCTCGAGGGTGTTGGCCGCCGGGGCGAGTTTCACGCTCCTCGGCCCGAAGGAGACGATGATCACGTCGGAGAAACCCATCGTGTCCGTCTGTGCGTCTAGGACTGGGAGCGGGAAGAGTCCGACATCGAGGTGGCTCATCTCCAAGCTCAAGGAGCTCGGATACAGGGTGGTCGTCATCCGCCACCCCATGCCGTATGGCAACCTATTGAGGCAGAACGTCCAGAGATTCGAAACCTTCGAGGACTTGGACAGGCATGACTGCACCATCGAGGAGAGGGAAGACTATGAACCCCACATAGAGAGGGGAGCCATCGTCTTCGCCGGCGTCGACTACCAGGCGATACTCGAAGAGGCAGAGAGGGAGGCGGAGATCATAGTCTGGGACGGCGGGAACAACGACATACCCTTCTATCATCCGGCTTTGCACATCGTCGTGGTCGATCCGCACAGGGCGGGACACGAGCTGAGATACCACCCAGGTGAGACGAACGTGAGGATGGCTGACATCATAGTCATCAGCAAGATAAACACAGCAGCCGCCGAAGACATAGCGAAGGTTGAGGAGAACGTCAGGAAGTTGAATTCGAGGGCGCAGATAGTCAAGGCGGCTATAACCATCAAGGCCGAGAGAGAGGATGAGGTCAGGGACAAGAAGGTACTCGTGGTCGAGGACGGCCCGACGGTTACACACGGCGGGATGCCATACGGCGCCGCCACCATCAAGGCCAGGGAGCTGGACGCGGAGATCGTCGACCCCCGGCCTTACGCCAGGGGCTCTATCAAGGAGGTCTACGAGCGGTATCCCCATCTGGAGAAGGTCCTACCCGCCGTCGGATACAGCGAGAAGCAGATGGGCGAGCTAAGCCAAGTCATAGACGAGACCCCTTGCGACCTCGTCCTCCTGGGGACGCCGACAGACATAAGGAGATACCTGGACGTCAGTAAACCCATAATCAGGGTCAGATACGAGCTCGAAGAAGCCACCCCCGGAGAACTTGAGACGGCCGTCTTAAACAAGCTGAGAAAGTTCCTTTAAAACTCATGCTGACTATGATAACACCTGAGCAACCTGCCGCTTCCATGATAAAGACGAATAGATAGGGGAGCAGTCAGCTCAACCTACGTAGATGTGCACATAGGGCCCATCATGCTAGAAAACCATCTATACGATATTCTAAAGTCCTACCTTACCTCCATCCATAGGCCTACATGGATCGCTCCGTTAATTAGGAAAGGTTAAAGCCTGGCTGCAGCTTCTGGTTAATTGTTGAGGTGCCTTTATGGCTGGTTCTATGGAGGAGCTGACCGCCAACTACAAGCGACTGATGGAGAAGGCGAAGGAGCTGATCATCTTCCAGTCCGCGGCTTACATCATCCGCTGGGATATGGAGACGAAGATGCCGCCGAAGGGCATCACCCTGAGAAGCCAGCAGCTGGCGCTTCTCGATGGGATCGGGCACAAGATAGCGACGAACCCTGAGATCGGCGGCCTCCTCCACCAGATCCATGCTCATCCCGCCTTCGACTCCCTCGACGAGGTGCAGAGGCGTAACGTACACCTGGCTAAGAAGGAGTACGATGAGAAGACGAAGCTGCCGGAGGAGCTGGTGGTGGAGACAGCGAGACAGCAGGCCGTCGCCATCGACACTTGGAAGAAGGCTAAGGCAGCACGGGACTACCCAGCCTTCAGGCCCGAGCTTGAGAAGATCTTCGAGCTGAGGCGGAGGGCAGCCGAGATCCTGATGGAGGTGAAGGGGACCGCGACGCCCTACGACGCCCTCATAGACACCTTCGAGCCCGGGATGACCGCAGATACCATATCCCGCGTCTTTGGCGAGCTGCGCTCTGGTCTTGTTGAGATCATGGAGAAATGCATGTCGGCGCCGAGGCAGCCGGACCCCTCCCTCATACGTCGCAAGGTACCCATCGAGGCCCAGCGTAGGGTCTCCGAGGCCCTAGCCGCGTTCATAGGATACGACGTGGCATCTAAGGAGGCCGGCGGTCGGATCGACGAGACGGAGCACCCCTTCACCACGGGCTACTACGATGACATCCGGATCACCACCCACTACTACGAGGACCGGTTATTTTCGAGCATCAGATCCGTCCTCCACGAGGGGGGTCACGCCCTCTACGATCAGAACCTCCCCCGGGATTGGATGTACCAGCCCGTTGGAGCCTCCTGCTCCTATGGGTTCCACGAGTCTCAGTCACGGTTCGTCGAGAACATCGTCGGCCGCAGCAGGGAGTTCTGGAGCCACTTCCTCCCTGAGCTAAAAAGTCTGACGGGTGAGGCCCTCTCTGACCTTGAGCTCGATGGCTTCGTTCACGCTTTAAACAGGGTGGTGCCGTCGAAGATCAGGGTCGAGGCCGATGAGGTCACCTACGGCCTCCACATCGTCATCCGCTTCGAGATAGAGCGAGACCTCTTCGCCGGGAAGGTTTCGGTGGCTGAACTCCCGGAGGTCTGGAACGATAAGTACCGGGAGTACCTGGGCGTCGAGGTGGAGCACAATTCGGAGGGTGTTATGCAGGACACCCACTGGGCCAGCGGCAGCTTCGGCTACTTCCCCAGCTACGCTCTCGGCAACATCTACGGCGGCCAGCTCCTCGCCGCCATGGAGCGGGATCTGCCGGATTGGCGGAGCAGGGTGGCGGCCGGCAGCTTCAGCGAGGTAAAGCGATGGCTGGTGGAGCATGTCCACAGGTACGGCAACCTCTACGATCCCGCCGACCTCATCAAGTTGGTGACTGGTGAGCCTCTCACCATCCGGCCCTTCCTCAGCTACCTCGATGAAAAGTACTCGAAGCTCTACGGCTACTGAGCTGGAGCGGTTTTTCCCCTGGGCGTCCCCGAAGAGCTGAGGCGTGTCTACCGCAGGCAGGGCTACCAGCTCGTGGGCGGCCACAGCGCCGTGAAGACGTGCCACTGGGTGCGGCGGAGCCTGAACACCGGCGGAGCCGAGCACTGCTACAAGGAGCGGTTCTACGGCATCCCCTGCCACCGATGCCTCCAGATGACACCGAGCCTAGGCCGCTGCCTCCAGAGCTGCGTCTTCTGCTGGAGGGCGACGCCCGATGACCTAGGCGTCGAATGGGACCAGACCAGGTTCCCGGAGGCTGAGGCTGAGGAGCCCGACGCCATCGTCGAGGGGTGCCTCGAGGCCCACAGGCGGGGCTTGACAGGCTTCGGCGGAAACCCCCGGGTCTCCGAGGCCATGCTGGGGGAGGCCTTGAACCCTGTCCACGCGGCCATCAGCCTCGAGGGGGAGCCCACGCTTTATCCAGGTCTCGGCGGACTTGTGGAAGCGTTCCTCGACCATAGCTTCAGGTCCGTGTTCATCGTCACCAACGGCCTCCGCCCCGACATCCTCGCTGGTCTAGACCTGGAACCGTCTCAGCTGTATGTGAGTGTCTGTGCCCCAGATGAGGAGACATACCGGCGGACGTGCAGGCCGCTGATCCCCGACGGGTGGAGCCGGCTGATGGAGACGCTTGAGTTGCTAAGAAGCTTCAGCTGTCCGACGGTGCTCAGGCACACCCTTGTGCCGAAGCTCAACATGGCCGATCCGGCTGGATACGCCAGGCTGGCGGAAATTGCGGACGCCACCTACTTGGAGCCGAAGGCGGCTATGTCCGTCGGCTTCGCGAGGCGACGGTTCGGATATGAGGAGATGGCGTGGCACAGCGACGTATGCGCCTTCGCCGAGGCCCTCGCGGCGGAATCGGGCTACCGCATCTTGGACGAGCAGCCCCTCAGCTCCATCGTGCAGCTGAGCAAGCTAGAGAAACCGATGAGGCTCTATTAGAAGAGCCTGAGCGTAGTCATTGCTACGCCTAGGACTATGAAGATGCCGCCCACGATTCGGGCTAGCATGCGTTCGCTCGTTAGGTTGGCGAGTCGGGCTCCGGCCGTGCCTCCCGTGACAGTGCCCGCGGCGATAACTACGCTCACGAGCACGTCGACGTTCCCTCTGAGGCCGTATCCGATTGCCGCCGATGCGGCGGTCACCGCCATGATCACAGTCGAGGTCCCCACCGCCTTATGGATGGGGTAGTCGAGGATGAAGATGAGCACCATCATGATGAGGATGCCGCCGCCGGCGCCGAAAATCCCGCAGTTGACGCCGA
>CAZWKG010000020.1:0-10665 GCA_964634705.1 uncultured Candidatus Bathyarchaeia archaeon
CCTGTGGAGGCCAAAGGCGGCGCCCCTTCGATCCCCCGATACAGATTCACTGATCAGGGCGTCTCGGGGCGCCGTTCTGACCCCCTTCCCCACCCTATCCGATACCCGGATGACAAAGGCGTCCAACGCTGTACGGGCGAAGCCGAATAGGGGCTTCACCACGGTGGATAGAGAGTAACCTGCGAGGACGACGACTTTCCTCTTTCTGAACTTATCGGAAAAGAAGCCGGATACAGCCCGCAGTCCGTAACTGAAAGCCTCCGCAGAGCCCTCGATGAGGCCCAGAAGCGCCCTACTAGAACCTGGAAGGCCTAAGATAAATACTGGGAGGAGGCTGAGCACCATCTCGGTTGAGACGTCTGTGAAGAAACTTACAAAACCGAGGGCGTAAACATTTCCCATATCCTCTTTATTTTTTAAATCTGACATCCCATCTGTCGGACTCAAATTACATTATAAAGCATTCGTTCCACACGAGCAAGGTCTTGTCGTGAACTCGAAGACCAACCATGGCATGTAAAGCCGCTGAATAAATTTGCAACTTGTGTGAAGTAAATTTATCCAGGGGTTGTGAACGAGGGTGTTAAGCCACCTCTCGGCTCCATCGAAAAACATCAGGGAGTCGAATGGTAAGGAGCTTTGTGAAGCGATAGAAGAATCAAAACAGCAAGAAGAATGTAAATCTTATTTACTCAAAACCGTTTACATACCAGGTATATCTATGGCAACAAGAGAGAATTACTTCAAGGAAAGAACAGGCGAAACTCTCGATGAGATGTATCAAAAGTATCATCCACAGATTCCGACGACCTTCAAGGAGGATTTGGAGAAGTACTGGGGGAGAAGGTGGAAGGCAAACACCACCATCGGCAAACTAAGGATGGTGATGCTCCACCGTCCCGGAAAGGAGTTCCTGAGCGTAGGGAAGCCTACGCCTTGGCCCCCTCACGACAGTTCGCTTGGGGCCTGGAGGATGGCCTTCAAGCCCGACTTGGACGAGATGATCGAGCACCATGAGAACCTGGTGAAGGCCTATAAGGACGAGGGGGTGGAGGTCGTCATCCGGAAGCCCGACCCAAACGATCCGCCATACCAGGTGAAGTCTATATACACCGACGATGTCTGCCATCCAGCAGTCTACGGCCAGATCATACTTCGCATGTACGACCACATACGAAGGGGCGAGGAGGTCCCCACGTATCAGACCCTCGCAGAGATCGGGTGCCCAGTTGTCAGCATGATCGTCGGCAACGGCATGGCTGAGGGCGGCCCCATAGGCTGGCTCGACGAGAAGCACCTTGTCATAGCGGTCCACTATCCCCGAGCGAACACCAAGCAGCCCGAAGTGATGCGGGCGAACGAGTCAGGTCACATGCAGTATGCGAGGATAGTGAAGCTGCAGGACTCGGAGGTCGATATCAGGATCTGCCCGGGGTACGGGACCCGCCTTGGGGTGAGCCATTACGCCATGATCGATAGACACACCTCGGTCCAAGACCCGAAATACATGGACCCCTACCTAGTCGACTGGATGAGGGCGGAGATGGACTGGCAGTTCATAGTACCCCCAGACGAGCTGACGCGCACGGACCTAAGGGGCTGGAAGAGGGGGCCCGAAACCGGCGTAGTCCTCGAACCCATGAAGATCATGGTGCCGACCGGGAATCCCAAGGCAACGAAGTGGCTCGAAAGCATAGGCGTCGAAGTGGTCGAGGTCGAATGCTCTAGCTTAGTCGTCCCCAGGAACAGCGGAACCATACACTGCGCGGCAGGGTCGCTAATCAGGGATCCAGAGCCAAAGAACTAAAGCAATCGACGCAGAGGTAAAGAGTAACTCCCTTTTCCTTTTTTGAACACTCACTCCGACCACAACCTCATAAGCTTCGGGGAAGTCTATGACTTCCATTTTTCTTTAAAAAATCTCGAGGCATAGAGTACAAGCAGGCTTCTGAGCGTGGCGCCTTCGTTGAAATGTGTCTCTCAATCCCTATTCCAGAACTGTATCATCGATGGGTTTCAGTTAAATAAAGTATCCTACACTATGGAGTTTGAACGTCGAGTCCCGTGGGAGATCTGTTATGCCTCGTAGAAGATCGAGACTTGACATCGTGCTTGATGTGCTTGCAGCCGTCAGGAGGGGCGTGGACAAGCCGACCCGTATCATGTATGCGGCCAACCTCTCTTGGAGGCCCACCCAGCGTATCCTCCGCTCCCTAGTCCAGCAGGGCCTCCTGAGAGAGATCGAGGACACGGAGAGTAGGAAGACTAAGAAGCGATACGAGATCACGGAGCAGGGCGCCAAAGTGGTCCAATACTTCGATCGGGCCAAGGACCTCATAGCCATCGAGGAAATCGCATCTTGAGATTAACCCTTTTTCTTTTGCACGGTGAATGTAGACCCCTTTTCTTAGAATCTTTAAAGGGGGAGAGGTTGTAGTACACTACATAAGCAATTGTCTCTCGGATGCGAGTGCCTTCGTCGCCCACTGATCCAAATGTTAATAAACCTCTCCCCTGCAACTTCGAAGTAAATCGAGCGTGTGAGGGATGGGTTTTCGTGACAAGTTCAAGGACGCTGATCACGCTCTGACCTTCAACGATGTTCTGCTCCTTCCCGGCTGGACCACCGTCGAGCCCTCTGAGGTCGATGTCAGGAGCCGGGTCACGGGGAAGGTTGAGTTAAACGTCCCCTTCATCTCATCGCCCATGGACACCGTCACGGAGAGCGAGATGGCCATCGCCCTCGCCCGCCATGGCGGCCTGGGAGTCCTCCACAGGAACTGCTCCATCGAGGCCCAAGTCGAGATGGGCCGGAACGTAAAGAGGGCGGAAGCCCTGATCATTAGGGATGTCGTCACCGTGGGGCCCGACTCCACCGTCGAGGACCTGCTGGGGCTGATGGACGAGCACAAAATCCACGGCTTCCCGGTCGTCGAGGAGGATAACAGGCTTGTAGGCATCGTGACCTGGAGGGATGTCCGCCTCGCCGACAGCGGCCTGAGGGTGGAGGACGTGATGACCCGGGAGGTGGTCACCGCAGGCGAGGAGATCACCCTGGAGGAGGCTAAGAGGATCCTCCACAGACACCGCATCGAGAAGCTCCCCATCGTCGACGATGCGGGAAGGGTGAAGGGGCTCATCACGATGAGGGACATCACCCTCAAGGGGACCTACCCAGACGCAGTCCGAGACCCGCAGGGGAGGCTCATCTGCGCCGCCGCCATCTCACCCTTCGACCTCAAACGGGCGAAGGCCCTAGACGAGTACGTTGACATCCTCGTCACAGACGTCGCCCACTTCCACAACCGCAACTGCTTCGAGGCGACGAAGAAGATGCTCCAAGAGGTCTCCGCTGAGGTCGTCGTCGGCAACATCGGCACCTACGAGGCGGCCGAGGACTGTCTCACCAAGCTTGATGGCGTCGCCGGCCTCAGGGTCGGCATCGGCAGCGGCTCCATCTGCACCACCAGCGTCGTGACGAGGGCCGGCTCTCCAACCCTCTACGCCGTCTCTCAGGCGGCCGACGCCGTCCGCGACTACGGTGCTGACATCCCCCTCATAGCCGATGGCGGGATCCATAACCCTGGCGACATCGCCGTTGCCCTAGCTGTCGGCGCGTCTTGCGCGATGATGGGGAACGTCTTCGCCGGCTGCAGTGAGAGCCCCGGCAGGCTAGTGGCCCTCGAGGGGCGGTACTATAAGGAGTACTACGGGATGGGGAGCGCGGCCGCGCGGAAGAAGCGGTATGCGCAGGACAGGTACTCTCAGCCCGCCAAGGCGATAGCCGAGGGCGTCGAGGGCTGGGTCCCCTACAGGGGAGGCGTCACCGACATCGTCTCCGAGTTCGTCGGCGGCCTCAAGGCGGCCATGGGCTACGTCGGGGCCAGAACCGTCCCCGAGATGTGGGAGAAGGCGAAGCTCGCCCTCGTCACGGAGCGAGGTTCCGAGGAGATTAAGCCTCATGACATACTCCTCCCCGGGCCCGAGAGGGAACGGTAGCACCCCCTTTTTCTCCCGTTTCTATGACAGTTAGTATGAGGGTGGATTCTCTATCGTTGTCACTGGGCTAAACCGACTATGTTCCCATCCGGGTCCAGTACTGCAGCTAGGGTATCGCCCCACTGCTTCTTTGTGGGAGGGAACCTAACCTTCGCGCCCACCGCCCTGAGCCGTTGAAATGTCTCCTCTATGTCGTCGACCCTGAACCACAGGGAAACAGCCCCCTGATGGAGGCTTCGGGCCTCATCAACAAGGTCGAAGCCCAGGTATACTCCGGGCAGTTGAAACCCCAGGTGGTCGTCCCCGTAGGGTGTAGGCGCCTCCAGCTGTAACCCCTGCCTGTAGAAATCTGCCAGCTCCTTCATCCTGGTGGTGTAGATGATCACAGTGTCCAGTGTTGTCCCGACTTTCTCAACATCCATGTCTCATATCCTCTTTTCACATGGGAGAAGCGTTCTTCGCCTTGGAGTTGCTTCTCAGAGTAAGATATCTATGCGTTATTCCCACTCACAGACTTAATGTCAATGTCTAATTTTTTACTAAATTGAAGAGATGGGGAGGCTAATGTGCTATCTGGTTTTCAACTCTTAGTTGATTTAATAGGTAGGTGGCTCCTCAACCATTCTGTTACGCGCTTATCGGCCTCGGTAGGGTACGGATAACCCAATTTCTCGGCTGTTTCCATCGCTAACCAGCGAAAAAGGTTCATCGTCGCAAAAAGAGCGCGCCTGATGTAGTCATAATCGTATTGGGAAAATGCGTCTCGCAGTGCCTCCAAGGCCCGAGGGTCTGCCCACTCTTCGAGGTAACGCCCTTTGAACCAGGTGTCATATTCCCAACCGTGCGTGGCGCGGGCGTGCCATTCTATCATCGAGAGCAGCAGCCTCCATTTCATGTAATTGTCGCAGCATCCTATCGCGGTCCATAGCTCGCCGCGCCGCAGTTTCTTCGCTGTCCAGACTGCATGATACAAAAAGTCGTTGATGACCTCAACAAACTCAGATTTCGTTGGTGAGTAAGGGGGCGCTCCAACAGAGGTAGAGGCCGACTTCCACATTTCAAAGACCTGAGCGGCTGTCCCATCTTTATCTACGAGCACGTGCACTCCACGACCAAAGATATCTAAACCCTGATGTGCGAGTTCTGGAGGGACCCCATCTTGCACAATCTGCTGGATCATACTGTAGGGTAGGAACGTTAAGTCCACATCTAGTCCACCCTCGAACAAGACGCGCCGTTCTTTCATGTCACCAACTGCCGTTGGTTCGACGAATGTCAGCCAGGGGACGCCTATGTCCCAAATCAAATCGGTCGATGACAGATAGCGCTCAGGATCGGTGGCGATGACCAGAAGGTCCAGGTCTGACCATTCATCGGCAGCATGATCAACTCGAGCTCGTGACCCAACGATGACCGCCGCACGGATATCGGGGCGACTAAGAGCCCACTCTTCGAATCGCTCTATTAACCGTTCCCAACTCGCACTATCTTGACTCATTCCAGTCCTCCACGATCGTATAAACTTCTAGAAGTCCTCTAGGATTGAGGTATATAACTCGCGCTATTTTTCATCGATCATGATGGTGATTTTCGAGGCCACATAGTCGGAGCGATTTATTTGTTGTCATCCATTTAAGCACCGTAGGTAACCTCATCTTCTGCTGAACGTTTAACTTCTAGATGATCAAGGGTAAAGCTATTTACGGGTTTGACGTAAGCATACTAAGCTGGTCTCCAGGACAGGCTGGTTGATGGCAGTATGATCGAGAGAGCCCTCATAAGCGTCTCAGACAAGACCGGACTTGAGTGCCTCGTCGAGGCGCTGGGGAAATATGGCGTCGAGATCGTGGCCTCGTCGGGCACCGCTGGGAGAATAAGTGAGCTTGGGTACGGGAACTTGAAGGAGGTCTCCGAGTACACTTGCCACCCCGAGAGCCCCGGGGGGCTTCTGAAGACCCTTCACCCAAAGATCCACGGCGGCATACTCCTTAACCGCGACGACGCCGAGCACAGGGCCTACATGGAGCGGCACGGCATCAAGCCTTTCGATATGGTGGTCGTCAACCTATACCCCTTCGAGGCTGCGGTTGAGAGGGGGGTAGGGCTCAAGGAGGCCGCTGAGAACATCGACATCGGCGGTCCGACCATGATCAGGGCGACCGCTAAGGCGGCCCTCCTCTACGACAAAGTTGCTATCATCATCGACCCATCCCAGTACGAAGAGGTGGTTGAGGCGCTCAGGGCGAATGGAGGAGCCCTCACCACGTCTCTTAGGCGGAGATTGGCGGAGGAAGCCTTCAAGAGGACCGCCGCCTACGACAGCGCCATCTGCAGCTACTTGCAGAAACAGGGGGAATAGATTCCTTGTCTAAATCCATGAGAAAAAGGTATAGGACTCGGTTGGAGGAGCCCTTCCCCTCCGAGTTGAAGATCATACTCGGCGAAGAGGAGATCGCCTACGAGAAGGCCTTCAGCCTCAGGTACGGCGAGAATCCGCACCAACCCGCAGCCCTCTACAGGCCGAGGAAGGGAGGGCTGACCATCGGCAACCTCAGGGAGCTGAAGACCGGAAAAGGCGGCCTCAGCCAGACCAACGTCGAGGACGTGAACAACGCCCTCAGCATCCTCAAGTACTTCGACGAACCCGCTTGCGCCGTCATGAAGCATCTAAACCCCTCGGGTGTCGCCGCCAGCCGCGGCTCAGGCGATAGCCTGAAGGAGATTTATGTCAGGGCCAGAGATTGTGACAGCCTAGCAGCCTTTGGCAGCGTCGTCGGGTTCAACGAAACCGTGGACGGAGAGACGGCCGAGGAGCTGCTATCGACCTTCGTCGAGGCCGTCGTGGCCTCATCCTTCGAGGAGGAGGCGATGGCGGTCTTCCAACGGAAAAGGGACCTCAGGGTCCTGCAGGTCGAGAACCTGGAGGGTGTGAGTAGGTTCGTCGGGGACGAACCCCGTCCCTTCACCATAACGACCCTGATGGACGGCTGCATAATACTTTCGACGCCGCTCCTCACAAAGGTGCGTGGTCCCGAAGATCTGAGGGTGGTCACGGAGAGGGCGCCGACTCCCCAGGAGGCCGCCGACCTCATCTTTTCATGGTACATCTGCATGAACGTCAGGTCCAACGGCGTCGTCGTCTCCAAGGATCGAGCCACCCTCGGCATAGGCACAGGCCAGCAGGACAGGGTGACTGCCGTCAGGCTCGCGCTGGAGAAGGCCGAGGAAAGAGGGCACCGCGATGAACTCAGGGGCGCGGTCCTGGCCTCGGATGGGTTCTTCCCCTACCCTGACTCCGTCGAACTGATGGGCAAGTACGGCGTCTCCGCGTGCGTCCAGCCAGGCGGCTCCATCAGGGATGGAGAGGTCATCAAGACCTGCAACGACTATGGCATAACCATGGTTTTCACCAACGAGCGGTGCTTCAGACATTTCTAACCTCGAGATCCCCGTAGAGCCTGCGCACTGCGGATGGGGCTCAGCCGCCGCTTCTCCCAGAACCGCTCTACGGACTCCTGAAGGAGAACGGCGTGGAGTATGCCTGACTAAGATCTCACCGTCCACATGGAGGTGAAGAGGAGTCTTGGACGCTAAAAGGATTTGCAGTATTAAAGTGAAAAGAACCTGATAGCGATTGAAAAGGGTAGACGAGACGACACACCATAACATATACGGCTAAAATGGAAAGTTGATAGATCAATGATATTCTTAAAAAGTTGAAATCCTGCAGTCCATCGAGGCTGTTGGCGGACTTATAATACTTATTTAAGGACGTAAAAAGATAAAACGACTGGGGCGGATATCAACCGGATGAAAAGTTACCAAAAAGCAGCCGTCTTCATCGCCGTGCTCCTATTCTCGGTCAGCATGATCTCTGCAGCCATAGACATCCTAGGGAACATCTCAGACATCGACTTAGACACCGAGCAGCAGGACAAGAATACGGCTGCTGAGCCCTCTGAGGCGGTAGAAGGGAAACGGGGCAAGGGTGAGCTGGTGAAGGTCGATGCGCCCCCCACCGGAGGAGTACACCCCCTCTTCGAGATCCATATGCCGCCCCGGACAAAGTATCTGAGGCGGACCGTCGGCGAGGTCTATGAGGACGGCTCATGGTGGCCTCCAGAGGATCCCGTAGTGGTTCCATATAATGGGGAGGCACTTGAGTTGAATGTCTCAGGCTATAGCTCCTTCGAGCCCGTATCTTTCTCAGTAAAGCCCCTCATCAAGATGAGAGGTTTCGTGCCCGTTACGCTTTCAGTTTATCATATAGAGTTCAACGGGACGTTGGATCGATATCCTTCCATGGAGGTTTTTTCTTCTCCTAAACCCTTTCCGCCGACGTACGGAGTTTCCTACGCGAATTACACGTTCTCAGAGGCTAGGCTTCACTCGGCAGAGCCGCTTTACCTGAGTGACTGCCTAGGTGTGCCCGAGGAGTTCTCCGACCGTCTCAAAGACCTAGCCTCCGTTATTGTTGAGGACGCGCCAACAGCTTGGGATAAACTGAAGGCCATAGAGAGTTACCTGAAGGAGAGATACGATTTCGACAAGGGCTTCACCCCTGCGCCCCCCGATGTGGACCCTGTGGAGTGGTTCCTATTCAACGAGGGCCGTGGGGTCTGCACCCATTTTAACTCGGCCTTCGTCCTGCTCGCCCGGTCCATAAACCTCCCCGCCAGGATAGTAAACGGCTACCTCGTCTCCGCCGACGAGGAGTTTCAGATCGTGATGCCCCACCAAGCCCACGTCTACGCCGAGGTACCCTTCGTGGATCTAGGCTGGATCATCTTCGAAGCCACGCCGGAGATTACGGAGGAGAAGCCTCAAAAGGTTACTAGGATACCGACCATAACCAACATCACCGACAACGACGAAGTGGGCATCAAAGGCGGCCACTTCAAGGTGTATGGGACTGTCACGATGCTCAACGGCACGCCTGTCGACGGTCTCTCAGTCGAGGTCTACCTCACGGTGTGGAAGAACGATACTGGGGTCCTCTGCGGCCTGGGCGAGGTGAGGGAGGGCCTATTCAACATCACGTGCGAGGCCGCCGCAGACCTTGAGGTGGGCGATTACATGCTGGTCGCCCATACCCTCGGCAACGCGGTCTACGAGGATTCATGGAGCGACCCGCCCATCAGGATAATTGCGGAGACGGAGGTCACCATCGACGCTCCAAGCAGCGCGTACGTCGGCAAGGACATAACCCTGAAGGGGAGGCTGATCGACAAGTCCAACAGCCAGCCCATCGCGAACATGCCCATCGTCCTGGCGATCGATAACGAGACCGTCAAACTGACCACCGACGATGAAGGGATGGTGTCGACGGTCTACTCCTTCGACGCCGAAGGGAACAAGACCATCACCCTCGATCTAGAGGACACGGACTACTACCTGGGTTCAAACTGTGCCGTAGGCGTCGCAGTCAAAGCTCCTCCACCGCCTAAGCCGGGCCTCTTCTACATACTGACCACCTTCCCCTATAACCTGATCTTAGCGGGCGCATGTGCCGTGTCAGCGGGCGCGGTTGTTCTCCTTATGAGACGCCGCCAAGAGCCCCCCAGCGCCGTTGAAGAGGAGGAAACCGAAATGGAGCCTGTTGAGGAAGACCTTTCCTTCGAAAGCTACAAGGAGGGTATCGTGAAGCTTTTCAACCGCTTCTACGCCTTCACTCAGCGGAGGTACGGTGAAGTCGAGGAGAGCATGACGCCGAGAGAGTTCCAGCAAGCGATTCTAGGAAAGATACCTGAGAAGGGGGCTTGCGCGCTCGAGGACCTGGTGACGATATTCGAGATCGCCAACTACAGTCTGTCCCGCCCCACGATGGAAGACTACGAGCGATGTCTAGCGGCGGTGGAAATGCTGATGGGGCTGATGGAACATGGATAGCGAGAGGAAGAGGAGGATACTGCGAAACACGATCCTTTACGGGGTCCTTGCAGTCGTCCTCATCTGGCTGGTCTACTTCAACGATTTCACGTTGGGGGATTTCAGAAGCTTCCTCCCCTACCTGCCCGAACAGCTGGCCTCGACGAGCCTCTCAGTCATCCTCTTCCCCCTACTCGTCTCGGTCTCCATCTTCTACATGGCGAGTCTCTTCAGCGCGACCTTTGAGGGGCGTTTAAACGAGCTCATTGTGGGCAGCCTCTACGCGACGAGCTTCGCGATCTTCTTCGCCCTTTTCCTCATCTACTCACCTGGCTCGAAGATGCTTAACACGGCGGGCTACCTGTTCATAGAGGCCTTCGGCGTCTTGCTCATCTACAACCTCCTCGCAACCCTTTCGAGGGCCTGGAAGATCCACCCGCTCAAGGCATTAGGCGCCAGCGCCGCCATCTACCTCGAAGGGCAGATCGCCATACAGATCCTCGACCTATTCATCGGCTCCAGCGGCGCATCCCTGCCGGGGGAGACGGGCAGAACGTTGAACGAACTCCTCTACCTCGGCTTCATAGTCGCAACGGCTGTCTCCCTGCTCGGCGTCTTCAAGAACTCACGAAACCCCTATCTATCAATCCTAGGTGGCATCGGCTCCAACTACATCCTCGTCGTCACCGCCAGCGTCGTCGGATCCCTCTACTTCAACTACTTCCAAGGGAGGCTGGCATCGATCTCGCCCGGCATCGCGAACCTCTCCCCCTACATCGAGTGGACGGCCATCTGCAT
>CAZWKG010000021.1:0-10617 GCA_964634705.1 uncultured Candidatus Bathyarchaeia archaeon
GGAGGGCGGGGAAGTACGCGGACCTCGGCTACTCCAGGGAGGTGCAGCCGGAGCATGTCCGCCGCGCCGCCGCCACCCTCTTCCCGGCGCTCCGGGAGGAGGCGGTCCGGCAGCTGAGCCACCACGAGCAGCTGGTGCTGCTGGCCGTGGCCCGCCATTTCAAGCATACACGGGAGGCGTACGCGTCGACCGGAGAGGTAGAGCGGAGCTACCGAGTCGTCTGCGAGGAGTACGGCGAGGAGCCCCGGGGCCACACCCAGTTCTGGAAGTACCTGAAACAGCTGAGGGGTCTGGACGCCGTCTCCATCAGGCTCCAGGCGACCGCCAGGGGTCGGACCCAGCTCATCAGCCTCGCCAAGGTGCCAGCGGAGGAGCTGGAGAGGGAGGTGACCCGGATCCTTGAGCAGGGGTAAAGGTGTCGACGCAGAGGAACTCCTCGGCTCCCGAGGCAGAATCAGGGTGCTCCGGGTCCTCGCGGAGAGCGGCGAGCTCAACATCAGCGAGGTGGTCCGGAGGGCGGGGATGAACTACACCAGCGTCGAGCGCCACCTGGAGAAGCTGAAGGGGATGGGACTCCTCAGGGAGAAGCGGTACGGCAAGATCAGGATCTTCGAGGCCGCCTTCAAGTCGATAGCCATCAGGTTCGAGAAGGATCGGGGCGTCAGGATCGAGATGGTAGGCCAAGTCTGAACCTATCTCTTTAGATTGAATATCGCTTAGCTTGTATGCATCATAACTTTGACGCGCCGTGGATTAAATTAGGGTCGAATTGTGTAATGAATCTTGCAACTGCGAGCTAATTAATGGAATTTTTCCCCCTTTGCGTTTAATGCTAAATATTTTGATGCATGCCTCCGCTGATTTTAATCCACGTTGATGGGGTGAGAGATCCAACCCCTTTTCTTTATATAAAATGATACAAATATCTCAAATTAATATATGAAAAATTTATCGGAAATGTCAACAACCCCCTCGTTAGAATTGAATCTTAGCTCAACATTCTATTACTCGAGCGCGCGCGGGTGGTGGTATTTGGTTAGGTCGGATTCGATGTGCAAGCGAGTGGAACAGACGAGGAGAAATTGCGCCAAGATGTCTGAAGACGCTGAACGGCAACTTGATCCATTAATTTCTCTGGATCAGATAGAAGATGGAGAGAACGTTTCTATCGATGAAGAGGCGGTCGCCCTCTTGGCCAGGCTTCTTGAGAATGTCGAAGAGTTCTATGAGTTGAGGGAGAAGATCATGGATCTCATAGAGGAAGATGAGATAACAGAAACCAAATTAATCGACCTCTTTCAGACCCTAATCCGGTCTGGATCGAATGCTGGACGAATCAGCCTCGCGCGCGCAAAGCTGAAGTAGCGAAGAATGCTCCTGGCTGAGGCAAGTCAATGTCAGAGCGCTCGCGCGCAAAATATAAAATAGTCCCCCTTATCGTAATAATCCTATTCACATTATTAATTCATATCCCTAATAGTAAAACTTTATACGATTACGAAATCGCCCTATCACTCAATTGGTCCGATTCTACATATTATCAAGGTGAAGTTGGGAATATAACGATTACATTATATAGCACTTGTAATAATGAGCTAAATATTAAATGGATTGGAATCCATTTTGCTTGGATGAAAGAAAACGATTATTTTCAATTTGACTTAGAAAATAATCCGATTAGAATATCGAGCCAAGGGTCTTACGAATTTAAGCCCATATTTTTCTTGATTACCCTTAACACTACTGTTGGATGGAATGAATATTACATTCGTATTCATTTTGAAGAGCATCATTCTAATCAGGGGGCAAAAGAAATTTGGAAATCAGAAACAGAACAGATATACATTCATGATGCCTATGAAAAAATATACGATGATAATATATACGGCTTTTGTAGTGATTTAATATCTGCAAAAGATTGTTGTTTTGAAAGCCCATATGCAACTTCAACTTTGAATCAAGCGGAAAATGAATTTAATATATCGAGGTCGCTGGCGGAACAAGGTAAATGGCAATATGCTTGTATTCACATGATGACCTCCGGTAATTTAATTGAACAGGCATATTCTTATGAACTGTTACATTGGAAAACTAAGGTTGAAAACGCGATAGATGAAGCTCAAGAAGGAATGGAAGATTTAGTGGAGTTATGGAGTCCAGCCTCTAAAAAGAATTTAAAAAAAGCTCAAAATAAATACGATTCAGCAAAAATAGAATATGAAATGGACTCAATATTAAATCTTAAAAGAGCGTTCAATTTTGCGCAAGAATCGATAACATTATCGAAACAAGCTAAGTTTAACGAAAATAACTTTAAATATTTGATCATGCTTGGCACGGCTGGAATAGGCATTACGGTACCGTTAATTGTGTTTGCGCGTGTGCGTAAGAGGGGTAAGAAAGGGCTGGTTAGAAATTAGATCTCGTAAACGGGTGCGAGAACAAAGAGGATAACAAATCTCGATGAAAGGCTGGGCTCACAAAGGTGGCATTGCTCACTAACCCGGCATGAGGGCCCCCAACTCCACACCTATAACTTCGGGGGTTCCCGCGAAGTCCCAATAGATTCCGAATTGGTCCCACTTTTAGCTATGTCGCTCGTGTTTGAGTCTAGTAAACTTTTTAATGTTTCAATTAAGTGGATATTGACAACTTGGAGATGATGGGTTTGCGAGACTTAAGGATCGTGGTCAAGGAGATCAAGGGCGCATGCGACATCATGAAGGTTGGAGACTACTGCGTAGTGCGGGGGAGCCGCCTGAGCATACCTGAGAGCCCCCACTTCTGCTTCTACGCCCTACAGAGTATTCTGCCTCTGGTACCGGCGAAACAGCGCAACATCGACGAGCCAGGCGACTGGCTTCCTACGACGTGGGAGGTTGAATGCCCCGACCCCAACGGGCAGGTCATCCTCCAAATAAAGCCGATTGAGCCCGCTTCGGAGAAAAGCAGCCAAAATGAAATAGCCTAGAACCCATAGCACGCCCTAGCGAGTCAAATCACGCACGGATTGACCTGAGGGCTAAATGTTTTTATCGCCTACTCCTCCCTACTGCTTAAAGGTGGAGACCATCAACCGCCTGATCTGCCTCGGCATCGAGTCCACAGCCGACAACCTCGGCGTCGGCATCGCAGCCTCAGACGGCACCATCCTCGCCAACGAGATTAGCACACACATACCCGAGGAGGGAGGAATCCACCCGAGGGAGGCCGCACGACACCACGCCGCTGAGATCGGCAACGTCCTCACAAGAGCCCTCAACACGGCGGGGACTAAAGCAGGGGAACTCGACTTCATCGCCTTCTCCCAAGGCCCAGGCCTGGGGCCATGCCTTAGGACAGGGGCCACAGCCGCCCGCGCCCTGGCTGCCTATCTGGGGGTGCCGCTGGTCGGCGTCAACCACTGTGTCGCCCACATCGAGATCGGACGGCTGGCCTCCGGCGCTGAGGATCCGCTGACTCTCTACGTCTCCGGGGGGAACACCATCGTCTCTGGTTATGAGGCGGGTCGATACCGTATCTTCGGTGAGACCCTCGACATAGCCGTCGGAAACTGCCTCGACACCTTCGCCCGCGATGCCGGGCTCCCATACCCCGGCGGACCGGCGGTCGAGAAGCTTGCCCTTGAAGGCGGGAAGCTGATACCGCTCCCCTATATCGTCAAGGGGATGGACCTAAGCTTCAGCGGTCTCCTAACGGCCGCCTTGCAGGAGTTCCACAGCGGTCGGTGGAGGCTTGAGGACATCTGCTTCAGCCTCCAAGAGGTGGCCTACGCCATGCTCGGCGAGGTGACAGAGCGAGCCCTGGCCCACACGGGGAAGGAGGAGCTGCTGCTGACGGGGGGCGTCGCTGCTAACAGGCGTCTCCGCTCCGTAATCCGATCCATAGCCGAGGAGCATGGCGCCTCGCCCAGCTTCGTCCCTCAGGGGTACGCGACGGACAACGGCGCCATGATCGCTTGGACCGGGGTGCTCGCCTACATGAGCGGCGTCAGGACCCCCATAGAGTCAAGCTACATCGACAGCCGCTGGAGGCTCGACGAGGTGGAGATCCCGTGGAGGGGGTAAGGCTCATAGCCAAGGGGGCCGAAGCCGACCTATGGCTCGACCCCGACTGGAACGGCAGGAAAGTCCTCATCAAGAGACGGGGCGAGAAGAGGTACCGCCACCCCGAGCTGGACAGGGCGATACGCCGCTCCAGAACCATCCACGAGGCGGACATCATCCACAGGGCGAAGGAGGCAGGCGTCCCCACCCCCATCATCTACCAGGTCGACCCTGAGGGGATGGCCATAGTCATGGAGTACGTCGAGGGGGAGAAGGTGAGGGATATGGTGGACCGCCTCGGCGAGAAGGAGAGGGAGGCGCTCTTCCGCCTCATCGGCCTCCAGGCCGGAAGGCTGCACATGGCGGGGATCATCCACGGCGACCTGACCACCTCGAACATGATCCAGGTCGGAGGCACAGTCGTCTTCGTCGACTTCGGCCTCGGCGAGATCTCTAAGGAGGCGGAGAAGAGGGGCGTCGACCTCCACCTGATGAGGCGGATGCTGACGAGCACCCACTTCAGGCACGCCGATGAACTTTCCGCAGCCTTCGAGGAGGGCTACAGGAGGGCCATGGACGCCGAGGCCGACGAGGCCTTAAACAGGATGAGGGAGATCGAGAGGAGGGGGAGATACGTTGAGAGGGAGAACCGTCTGGATGGCGACAAATAACCGCCACAAGTATCGAGAAGCACGCCAGGTCCTCTCCGAGTTCGGAGTCGACCTCAAGCACCTCAAGATTGAAAGGGCGGAGATACAGGCAGACGACCTTACCACCATCGCTATCTTCAGCGTGGAGCAGATAGCAGCGGCGGAGGACCGCCCAGTCGTCGTCGAGGACGCCGGGCTCTTCATCGACCGCTACGGGGGCTTCCCCGGACCCTACTCATCCTACACCCTCCGCACCATCGGACTCGAGGGCGTCCTCAAGCTTATGGAGGGCGTCCATGAGCGAGGCGCCTCCTTCCAGTCTGCTGTCGCCTTCAGATACCGAGATGAGGCCCGATGCTTCAGCGGCGTCGTCAGGGGGAGCATCTCCCACGGCATCCAAGGGTCCGGCGGCTTCGGCTACGACCCCATCTTCATCCCGGACGAGGGCGACGGGAGGACCTTCGGGGAGATGAAGGCTGAGGAGAAGAACACCCTCTCCCACAGGTCGAGGGCCTTCAGGAACCTCGGCAGGTGGCTTGCCTCCTCCTAGTAAAGGTTTTTAAACGGATGGGCCTCTTAACCTAAGAAAACCTAGGAGTCTCAGATCTGGCTGATGGATATGGTCGGAAAGATAGCGCAGATGAGGGGCAGGTCCCGCTCGACGAGGCCGGTTTCCAAGAGGCCTCCCAGCTGGGTGGTCTACCAGCCCGACGAGGTCAAGGCCCTCATCATCAACCTCGCCAAGGAGGGGAAGTCGCCGAGCGAGATAGGCAACATCCTGCGAGACGAGCACGGCATCCCCCTCGTCAAGCCCATCGTCGGGTACGGCGTGCTCCAAGTCCTCCAAGAGGCCGGGCTCGCGCCCCGCGTCCCCGAAGACCTCTACAACCTGATGGTCCGGGCGGCTCAGCAGAGGAGGCACCTGGAGCGGAACCCGAAAGACTTCGGCAACAAGAGGGGCCTCCAGCTGACCGAGTCGAAGATATACAAGCTCACCCGGTACTACAAGCGGAGGGGGCTTCTGCCCGCGGACTGGCGCTACAGATCTGAGATAGTGACCATCTGACAGGGCCGCCGATGACCTCCGAAGAGGCGTTTCTCTCATCCTTCATCCCCGCCGTCGAGATGCTGAGGCGGCACGCCGAGAAGGGCGACACCGTTAGGATCGTGACACACAGCGACGCCGACGGCATCGCCGCAGGGGGCATCCTGAGCTGGACCGTGGCGGGGATGGGCGTCTGCTTCAAGACCACCTGCGAGAAGCGGGTCGACGAGCGGATGGTCAGTGCGGTCGCCGCGGAGAAGCCGCCCATCGTCATCTTCTCCGACCTCGGGAGCGGCTACCTCGACATCATCAAGGAGCACCTGTCCGGGTCGGACGTCATCGTACTCGACCACCATCTCCCCGTCGAGGCTGAGGTCCCCAACATCGTCCATGTCAACCCCCTTCTCCACGGCCTCGATGGCGCCCGAGGCATCAGCGGCGCGGGGATCGCCTATCTATTTTCTCGGCTCGTCGACGATGGAAACGTCAACCTGAGTCCACTGGGCATCGTGGGCGCCCTCGCGGACCAGCAGGACAAGGGCGAGAAGAAGACCCTCCTGGACCTGAACAGGCAGATCGAGGCTGATGCGAAAGAAGCTGGGCTGCTGGAGACGAAGGTGGATCTCATCCTCTACGGATACGAGACGCGCCCCCTCGCCAGAGCCCTCGCCTACACGACGACCCCCTTCATCCCAGGCCTCAGCGGCAGGGAGGACCGGTGCCTCGCCCTCATCAAGGAAGCCGGCATCGAGCTGAAAAAAGGCGGGCGGTGGCGGGCCCTACGCGACCTCTCGGAAGAGGAGAAGCGGACCCTCTTCTCGGCGCTGTCGAAGCATCTGATCTACGAGGGGTGCGACGCCGACGCGGTATACGACCTCATCGGCACCATCTACACGCTGACGGCTGAGGAAGCCTGGACGCCGATGAGAGACGGCCGCGAGTACGCCTCCCTCCTGAACGCCTGCGCTCGAATGGAGAGGCCGAGCTTGGGCCTCGCCACCTGCCTCGGCGACAGGGACGCCGCTATGAAGGAGGCAGAGGACACCCTCAGCGAATACCGGAGGAAGATCGCCGAGTATCTAGACTGGGTCCGCGAGGGCGGCCGCATCCAAGAATTGGAGAACATCTACTCCCTTCCAGCTGGGGGCGGGATAGATGATCGCATCATAGGCGTTGTCGCCTCCATCCTCCTCTCCATGGCCATCCTGAAGAGGCCGAAGCCCATCGTCGCCTGGGCCCGGGCGGAGGAGGGTCTCACGAAGGTCTCGGCGAGAGCGACGGAGGAGATGGCGGGGCGAGGCATCGACCTCGGAGCTGTCATGATGGAGGCCGCGAAGGCTTTCGAGGGGAGAGGGGGCGGGCACGACATCGCGGCGGGCGCCTTCCTCCCGGAGGGAAAGGAGAATGGATTCCTCGAGCTGGTTGACGACATTGTCGGGAGACAAGGGAAAGCCTGAGGTCACCGCAACCATCAAGATCCGCTACCACGACGAGGAGACGGCCCGCGCCGTCTGGGAGGCGGTCTCCCCAGACAACTTCCAGACCCCCCAGGGGATCAGGATAGAGGCTGACACAACCGAAGGCGTGGTCGACATCCTCATCACATGCTCGAGGAGACTCGGGAGCCTGATCGCGACGATCGACGACTTGCTCTCATGCGTTCAGGCTGCGGAGAGGGCTTTGGGCGGAGTGCTCGAATAGGCCGGCATCGATGAGGGGTGCTGACCTGTTGTTTCCACTTGAGAAGGTGTAGCGTGGATCACAAGCCTTAACCGGGCGTCCCCGAGTGCGGCATCCGTTAGCCAACTGCGGCCCAGGGCCTTGCGCCATGGCTCCTTAGGTCGCGGATACCTTGCCTGTGCTCATGCCCCGAAGCTTGACCCAGGCTAACCCGAGTCGCACATCAAGTTTCAACCTCCTGACGGAGGCATCCACATGATGCAACCCCGGAACACGATTTTATCCACGCTACACCAGATATTGCTCCGCTTAATCTATATGATGATTCCGTTACGTGAAACTACAAAGAAGGTGGTGAAAGCCGAGTCCTAAAACACTTATTTTTGACTCAATTATGTTAATAATGTCCCGATAATATGAGACTAATGTCAGATTGAGGTGCTCGGTGAAAAACAAGCCCCTATATGATGGGTTTTATACACGAATTGATGTAGATCGAGAAACAGTATCAGCGGATCATACCGACCCTTAAGGGGTTGGGGGCTGGGTCGAAAGATATAAATGGGCGTCCGCCCTTCTGAGGACACCGTCTGGAGAGTATACGTAAGCTTGTCGAGGGCGGTCAGGGACAAGTGGAGGAGGAAGGATTGGTACGACATCTACGTTCCCCCCTACTTCGGCGAGTCGAAGGTGGGGGAGACGCCCGCTGACGACCCGTCTAAGGTTAAGGGCCGGGTCATCGAGACAACCCTCGCACAGATCACGGGCGACTTCTCCCAGGAGTATCTGAAGCTCTACTTCCAGGTCACTGACATCGAGGAGAACCGCGTCAAAACGGTCTTCAAGGGACACGAGTACCTACGCGACTACCTCCGAAGCCTCGTAAGGAGAAGGAGCACAAAGGTCGAAGGCATCTTCAAGGTCTCAACCATCGACGGCTACACGCTTAAGGTCATCGTTGTCGCCCTTACTAGGGCTAGGATTAAAACATCTCAGGAGAGAGCCATCCGGCGGATCATGAGAGAGACCGTGGAGAGGAAGGCCCAGACCCTGACCTTCGAGCAGATAGTCCACGAGATTGTGCTCGGGAAGCTCGCGTCTGACATATACAACGAGGCAAGGAAGATCACCGCCCTCAGGCACATGGGTGTTAGGAAGTCAGAACTCCTCGCGATGCCCAGCTAGCCGCCCTTGGTCGTCCCCCTTTAAATCGGGAAAGGTCTTTTTTAGATTAGGGGAAGGAGGCCTTGGATCCTCGGCGGAGAGTGGCTAAGGAGGCTGCACGCCTCCTCTACACGGGCGCCGTCGAAGAGTATAAACAGGCTAAGGAGGCTGCGGCGCGCAGCCTATCCGTCGAAGCGCTGCCGAGCAACTACGAGGTCGCCATGGAGCTCGACCTGCTGGTGGAGGAGGTTGAGGGCGAGGAGCGCAAAAAACTCATCATCAGGATGAGGGAGGCCGCACTCAAGGTGATGAGACCCCTAGCGGACTACGACCCACGCCTCATCGGGAGCGTCTGGCGCGGAACCGCCAGGAGGGGGAGCGACATCGACATAACGGTCTACGCCTATTGGCCCGAGGAAGTAGCCGGGAGGCTTGAGGCGGCCGGATTCTCCGTCGAGGGCATCGAGGAGATCACCATCTTGAAACAGGGCCGACCGATAAGCTCTCACCACATCACCATGAGGCTGGAGGAGGGTTACGAGGTTGACGTAGCCGTCCGTTCTCCGGCGAAGAAGGGGGAGGCGGAGCGGTGCGAGATCTACGGCGATCTGAAGCGCGGTCTAACCCTCCTCAAGCTGGAAAAGCTTATGAGGAGTGACCCCCTCCGAAAGTTCGTCCCCCGGAGGCGAGGGAGGTGAGAACCAAGCTCTTCGGGACCTCGGGCATTCGAGGCGTCGCAAACGTCGAGGTGACTCCTTACCTCGCCCTATGGGTCGGAGCGGCCCTCGCATCCCAGTTCGAGGATGGGGCGGTGGCCGTGGGCAGGGACACTAGGCTCTCTGGCGAGATGCTGGAGGCCGCCCTCGTCGCAGGAGTCGCCTCATGCGGCGCCGACGCGAAGACCCTCGGAATCATCCCAACGCCTGTGATCGCCTACCTGACGAGGGAGTTGGATGCGGACGCCGGCGTGGCTATAAGCGCGTCCCACAACCCTCCGCAGTATAACGGCATCAAGCTCTTCGACTCGACGAGCATCGCTTACAACGAGGAGAGGCAGCGGCAGCTCGAGGAACGGATAGAGCAGAGAGGGTTCAGGCTCTCTATGTGGGACAGCGTCGGCACCGTCGAAGGTGTCGACGCGAGGTGGATATACGTGGACGCCCTGGCCGAGGAGATTGAGCTTGAGCATAAGTGGAGGGTCGTATGCGACCTATTCAACGGCGCCACTTGCACCATCGCCCCTGACACATTCAAAGAGGTCGGCGCCGAGGCGACCCTGATCAACGCCCAGCCAGACGGCCACTTCCCAGTTGGAGACCCCGAACCAACCCCCAAATCCCTGCTGCGGCTGGGGAAGATAGTGAAGGAGGCCGGCGCTGAGATCGGCTTCGGATTCGACGGGGACGGCGACCGGATGATGGCTGTGGACGAGGGGGGACGGACGCCAAGCCCGGACCGCGTCCTCGCGGCTTACGCCGGGCATCTCGTTGAGAGAGGCGGTGGTGGCGTTGTCGTCACCCATATAGGTGCGTCCATGTGCGTCGACGATATGGTCTCCGGGGCGGGAGGCTCCGTTGTGAGGACGAGGGTGGGGGACGTGAGCATCGCCGAGGCGGTTAGACGACACAGGGCCTTGTTCGGTGGCGAGCCCGTGGGGGCGTGGATCCACCCTGAGGTCCACCTCTGCCCAGACGGCGTCCTCTCGGCTTTGAAGCTGATGGAGGCCCTCGAGGAGAAGGAGAAGACGCTGGCAGAGTTCATCGCCGATGTCCCCGAATACCCCCTCCTCAGGGTCAAAGTCAGGTGCCCCGAAGAGCGGAAAATGGAGGCGTTAGAGGCTATATCAAACCGGTACAGCGAAGCCTTCGGTGAGGTCCGGTCGGCCTCCATAGTCGACGGGGTCCGCCTCGATCTCGGCGACGGGTGGACCCTCATGAGGCCTTCGGGCACCGAGCCCGTCATGAGG
Source organism: uncultured Candidatus Bathyarchaeia archaeon (assembly GCA_964634705.1). Classification (GTDB taxonomy): domain Archaea; phylum Thermoproteota; class Bathyarchaeia; order TCS64; family TCS64; genus CAZWKG01. The sequence goes on from CAZWKG010000021.1 coordinate 10,552, forward strand.
ATTACGGTCGAGGCGAGGGATAGACGGGTGGCCGAGGAACTTATGGAGAGGAGCCGGAGGTTCGTC
>CAZWKG010000022.1:0-7750 GCA_964634705.1 uncultured Candidatus Bathyarchaeia archaeon
CGACATCTACGACGCCCTCTTGGGGTACGACGACGTACCCTTCAGTTGGTAGGACCAGCCCCCGAGACGACCCCATAGGACTAAGCCTCCTGCCAAGAGGCATGTGCCCCATCCATGGAGACGCATAGCTGCAGACGGAGAGAATCTGGGGGATGTGCCTAGCCATACCCGGCTTCGTGGAGTCCGTCGAGGGGCGGAGAGTCATCGTCCCGACAACTCTCCCCCTCTCTGCTCCCAAATCAGGGCCGCAGAAGGGTATAAAAAGGTCGATGCTCTTCCAGCGCGCGAGAAAACAGGAGGTAACTAGAAATGTTCGAAGAAAGACCTCGTGTGCCAACGAGATACATTCCACTCATAGTGGGAGTGATCGTTTTGGCTGTCGTCGTAGTAACCGTTGTCGGAGGGGCTTATGTAATCGTCCCTGCCGGCTATCGAGGAATAGTTCTAACATGGAAAAAACCCACTGGGATATTCGATGAGGGTCTACACTTCAAGATGCCGATAGTGCAAAGCGTCGAGATGATGAATGTCCAGATCCAAAAGGCAGAATCTTCGGAATCGACGGCGTCTAGAGATCTCCAAGAAATCACTACCACCGTCGCTGTAAACTATAAGCTAGATCCGACTCAGGTCTTAGAGATATACCGAACTCTTCGGCAAGACTACGCTGATAGGGTGATCAAGCCGAATATTGAGGAGAGTCTCAAAGCGACTACAGCGCTGTTCACAGCAGAAGAACTGATCACGAGGAGGGCGGACTTGAAGGTGAAGTTTGACGACATCCTCGAGGAGCGGCTGAGGGTCTTCGGGATAGAAGTCGTTGCGGTTTCGCTCACAGACTTCCAGTTCAGTAGATCCTTCAACGACGCCATCGAGGCAAAGGTGACAGCGGAACAGAGGGCTCTAGAGGCTAAGAACAAGCTCAAGCAGATAGAATACGAAGCACAGCAGAGGATAATCGAAGCCGAGGCTGAAAGGAACGCCACAATCACGAGGTCCATGGGCGAGGCGGAAGCCTTGTTGATTTCCAAGCGGGCTGAAGCCCAGGCGATACTCATCGAAGCCAACGCCACAGCAGATGCCATCAAGTTTATCACCTCTCAAATGACCCCACAGTATGCTCAATACAAATGGCTGGAGGAGTGGGACGGAAGACTTCCCTTATTCATCGGCGGAGAGGGAGCAGGGATTCTAATAGATCTGAGTTCACTGCAGGAAAGCCAATAAAGTATCTCGTGCGTTGAGCCGCGCGTGGACCAACTCGGCGCTCCTCCAAGAAGTACGACATCGCCTGGTCTGAGAAGACATATATGCAGTGGATGGAGAGAATCACGAGGATGTGCCTAGCGATACCTGGCATCGTGGAGTCTGTGGAGGGTAGGAGGGCTTCAGTCAACTTCGGAGGGGTGAGGCGGGAGGTGATGCTTGACCTCATGGAGGAGGGCTCCGTAACCCCCGGTACCTACGTCATCGTCCACACCGGCTTCGTCATCCAGACCCTCGACAAGGAGGAGGCGGAGAGGACCCTAGAGATCTGGAGAGAGATCCTATTAAATATGGAAATCAAATAAACCATCTCGGTGAAGGATTTTTCAGGCACTTCTAAGAGTCGTGGATGTTGGCAGACAGCCACATCGAACGGCACAGGCTTTCGATTATAAATCCTAGATGCCACACCATAGCCCTTCTATGGTGAGGGTGAAGCTCGACTTCTGGAGTGATTTTTCCGTCGAGCCTCGACTCGCTTCGAGGGATGTATGTTCTATAAAAACTTGTATAATCTAATGGAGAAATCAAGTTACATGATGAGAGATGGATAGGTCATGGCTTGGATGCGCTAAGATTGAGCCGACCGCCGGTGTTTTCGCTGGTAGCATGGGCACATGGACGATTACCTACACGGTGGGGAGATTGGGTATGGATGATGGAGGTTCAATCAGGATAGCTAGGAGAAGCGTATCCGACTCAGAGAGGCCGCAGTTCGACGACCCGCAGATGTCCGGATACACCACAGTGACCACGACGGGCGAAGTGCGGCTGGTAGCCAAGTACGACGATAGAGGTCACATACGTCCATGGAGGGGAGCTCTGCAGATAGATGTGCGCGATGGGTCACTCAAGGAGGGCGATTTGATAGTGGTTACCTTCGGAGATCGGAGCGGCGGAGGACCTGGAATCAGGATGCAGACTTTCCGAGAGTCAGAGCACATCTTCAAGGTCTTTGTGGACTGCTTCGGTACAGGAAAGTTTGAGGAGATAGAGAAGTCACCCTACATAAGGATAGTAGGTGGTCCAGCAGATAAGATTCAGGTTGTTTCCCCTTCAAACGCGGTTGTGGGCAGTCCCATATCCGTCACTGTAAGGGCTCTAGATAACTGGGGAAACCCATCCGATGTGTACAGGAGCAAGATGTCTTTCAGCTCCTCTGACCCAGCCGCAACGCTCCCAGAGGAATACGTGTTCACCAGTGAGAACTGTGGTGCTAAGAGGTTCCACGGCGTCGTTCTGAACAGCGTTGGCTTACACACCATCTCGGTGAAGGATGATGGTGGACGAGAGGCTATATCCAACCCGATAATCGTTCTACAGGAGAAGCCGGAACTCAGGCTATTCTGGGGAGACCTCCATGGACAAACGAAACAGACGGTCGGAACAGGGACTCTTGACGAATACTTCAGCTTCATGAGGGACGTAGCCGCGATGGATTTCGGCGGCTGGCAAGGAAACGACTTCCAAGTCACAAAAGAGCTATGGCGCGAGGTCGTCGACACGACGAAGAGATTCAACGAGCCCGGGAGATTTGTGACGTTCCTCGGTTACGAGTGGTCAGGGCTCACCACCGCTGGGGGAGACCACAACATCTACTATCTCGGCGACGATGAGGAGATTCATAGAAGCAATCACTGGCTCATCGACGACAAGTCTGACGAGAAGACGGATCGGTATCCAATCTCGGAGCTGTGGGAAAAATTCCGCGGCAGAAGAGATGTGATGGCGGTGGCGCATGTCGGCGGACGCCACGCCGATCTCGACTACTTCGACGTCGAGCGTGTCCCCCTGATCGAAGTCCACTCCCACCACGGAACCTTCGAGTGGTTCTTAGAGGAGGCGCTCAGAAGGGGGTTGAAGGTCGGCTTCGTGGCGAACAGCGACGACCACACATGCCGCCCCGGTCTCACCTACCCCTCAGGAAACTTCTGCACTCGCGGAGGCTACGTAGGCATCTATGCGTCGGAGCTGACTCGGGATGCGCTCTGGGAGGCGTTATGGAGCAGGCGCTGCTACGCGACTACAGGTGAGAGAATGATTCTCTGGGTAGAGGTTGATGGGCACATGATGGGGGAGGAGTTCAAGGCGGATGCGCAACCGAAGATCTCGGTGAGGGTAATGGGCACAGCCCCCCTCCATGAGGTCGAGGTCAAACGAGGTATCGAGACGATATACAGGCACACGTTCGCAAGGCCGAAGGGAGAAGAGGAAGGGCTAATTAAGATCGAGTGGAGCGGAGCCAGGGTGAGGAGCAGACTTAAAAAGGTGGACTGGGAGGGCGGTCTGCATCTCGACAAGGGCAGGATCGTCTCCTACTCAGAGTTCGCCTTCGACAACCCTGAGCAAGGGGTGAAGCGCATCTCAAACCAGAGGCTAGAGTGGACTTCAACAACGGGTGGAGACCCTGACGGGGTTATCCTGAAGCTGGATGCACCAAGAGACGCGGAGGTTACCTTCCATTCAAAGCCTGTGACATTCTCATTCAAGCTGAAGGACATCACATACGAGCCCCTGATGGTCGATGCGGGCGGTGTGAATCAGAAAATCAAGGTCTCAGAGATATCAGGCGGGGAGCTGCCGAGAAGCTTGGAGTTCAGCTACTTCGATGAAAAACCGAAATACGGCTTGAACCCATACTGGGTGAGGGTGGTGCAGAGCGACGGCTGCATGGCGTGGAGCAGCCCGATCTACGTCGATTATAGAAGATAGCAAGCGTATGAGTATTCTTTCAAGATCCCGTCGTATCTCCCCAGAATATAGATGGAGTCTATCAGATATTCACCATCCTTAAATCCGCAGCCCCGAAATAGAGGGCGATGGAGGTCCTCAAGGCGACGGACGACGCCGTAAGGCGGGCCGCCGTCATCGTCCGAAACGGAGGCGTCGTCATCTACCCGACGGAGACGATCTACGGCCTCGGATGCGATCCAGCCGATGTGGAGGCAGCCAAGCGGGTCTGTATCATCAAGGGGCGGGCCGACAAGCCGCTGCCGGTGGCGTGCGCCGACTTGGAGACCGCCAGATGCCTAGTCGATTTCAGCCCAGCTGCGGAGAAGGTGGCGGACCGGTTTTGGCCTGGACCCCTAATGCTGGTCCTCCCCGCGAAGGTCAAGTATTCCATGTGGGTGACCCACGGCGCCACCACCCTCGGGGTCCGCATCCCCGACCACGCCGTCGCGTTGAAGCTGGCCAGGCTGTCCGGCGGAGTCATCGTCAGCACGAGCGCCAACAGGTCGGGCGAGCCTCCGCCGGCCACCGCCCAGGAGGCGGCGGACCGGATCGGCGGTGAGGTCGACATCATCCTTGATGGGGGTTCCTCCCCTCTGAGGCAGCCCTCCACCGTCCTCGATCTGAGCGGGGAGAACGCATGGATCCTACGGAAGGGTCCGATAACCATCAAGCAGCTGAGGGAGGCGTTGTCAATCTAGAGGCGCCTCCCCTTACCCATGAGCTTCGCTATGTTCTGCTGCAACGGGGCGCTCACCGTGGCTGCGATGGGCTCGCACTTCGTCCTGAATATGAACAGCGTAGGGCAGGGGGCCGGGATCTCCGTGAGGGTCTCCCAGTTCGCCATCCCCTTCGCGACGATGGCGTCCGAAGCATAGAACACTTCCCTGAACTCGTCTGAGGACTCGGCTAGGTCTACGCCGATGGCGTCTGTCCCCGTGGTGATCACCTTATCCGCTTCCTCTACCATCCCCACCGCCTCCGCGTCCTTCATGAGGGCGTCGTTGAGGCTTGGGCCGCCCTTCACCGCCACGGTGACGCGGCACCCCAGGGCGCGGAGCTCGCGAACCACGAGCCTATCTAAGGCGATCTCCCCTGCGTTGTCTGTGAGCAGCAGCACCTCGACGCCCGGTCCGAGGCGTTCCCTGAAACTGTCTGTGTCGTCGATGTAGAACTCCTCAGCCTCGACGCGTGCGAGGGCGTCATCGATGTCGTGGCTGTGGCCGGGGACGTCGTACTCTATGATGTTGCCGATGCAAGCGACCTTGCACGCCGTCCTGAGACGCTCGGCCGGAGGCTGGGCTTCCACTAACGCCTCGAGCCGCGGCAACAGCTTGAGCGATTTCTCGTTGGCCTTCCTCTTCATCTCCGCGTAGGGGTCGAGGGACCCGGTGATCCGCCTGATGAGCCTGTCCCGCTCTGTGCCGAGGCTGGCGGGTACGGCGTCAGGGCCGAACTTCTCCCCGAGGAGCTTTAGAAGCTGGTAGACAGCCTCAAAGCGGAGGTCCTCGTCATCCGTCGCCCTCAGGATCTCTTGGTAGCCTCTGTAGATCAGGCAGTAGCCGCAGCGTGCGCCGACCTTCATGAGAGAAGCCTCAGACGCATGGGGCGGCCACAATATAAAAATGTTGTAGAGCATGCGAACCCGTAAATGGCTCCAACGATGCCCTAATCCATCGTCTCAATGGGCCGCCACTGCCATCCCTCTCCCTTCTGGACGACATGACCCAGGCCTGGTAAGGGGAAGTGAAAGGCAAGCACCAGGGCCTTCTCGGCGGCGGCCCTGTTGAGAAGCTGGCGCCTGGTGGCTACGGCTTGCTCGGGAATAAAGTCGACGGCCGCATACCATTCTGGTTGCTCCAGATGGATGGGATGGAGCACGGCATCGGCGATGACCAGGAGTTGCTCGCCCCCTGAGGAGATGGCCAGCGCCATGTGACCAGGTGTATGGCCTGGCGCCGCAAAGGCACGGATACCTGGCACTATCTCCGTTTCACGGTCGACGAGATCGAGTTGGCCTTGAATCGGTAGGAGGTTGTTGAGTGCTAGAGTTCGGAGTATTTTAAGATGTTCATCGACATCCATTTTCGCCAGTTCTGCGGTCCAAAATTCCCACTCTTCTTTCCACACGACGAAGCGGGCATTGGGGAAAGTCAGTTTGCCCTCGCTAAGGGCGTTCCCGCCGATGTGATCTGGATGTCCATGCGTGAGGATGACCGTGTCAATGTCTCTAGGCGCGATCCCCTCGACCTGCAGATTCTGAAGCAGTCTTCCTGTATTCGGGCCGAGACCACCTGCACCCGTATCCACCAGCACCCTATACTCACCAGTATTTATCACCGCACAGATGTACGGACTTATCCACTCCGTCCACTGCTCCGGCTGGAGGTTGTGTTCGCGGAGCACATGCTCAAGGCGTTCCCTTGGCGCGTTGGCGAAGAGAAAGGCAGCCGGGTATGGGAAGGTGGGGGGTTTGTATGTGAAGGTGCCATCGCTGACGGCTGTGCACTCGAAAGTTCCTAATTTGAACCGATATCTTTCAGTGATCATAGTTCTCTTCATCTTAAGGATGATCAGTGATTTGATATTAAGAGCTTCTTCAGCGTGCGTGACAATTGAGGCCGCGCATAAAAACAGGAAAGAGTCTTTTTTAAAGGACAAATTAAAAGTCTAGGGGGCATCAATTATTCGACGGTGGACCTGGTGCTCTCCGATTTCAACCTCATAGCCACCTCTGATCGTGGATCCGAGAGCGACGCCTGCAGCGAACTCTGGATGCTTCTGAGGGCTGTGGGGGATGAGACTCCCATCGTCGACCGAGCCCCAGTCCGAGGACTGATACTGGCGAGGACCGCCCTGAACCCAGTCGAAGCGGTGAGGCGGCTGAGTGACCAACTGCAGAGGCACCCCGACGACTTCCACGAACTCTTCAGGGTGATGCCCATAGAGGCTGTCTCCCCAACTTCTCTGGAGGAGATAGTGGAAACAGCCCATGGTCTGGCGTCGAGGATCGGGGGCGAAGAGTCCTTCAGGATCACGGTGGAGAAGCGGAGGACAGGTCTGAGGAGCAGGGAGATCATCGACGCCGTCGCCGCCGGTATCAACCGGAAAGTCGATTTGGAGCACCCTGACTGGGTCATCCTCATAGAGATCGTCGGCAAGTACACCGGCATCTCAGTCGTCCGCCCCGATGCGCTGCTGAACATCCAGAAGGAGAAGGCCCGGCTACCGGCGGACAGGTAGTAGCGCACCCCTCTCGATGAGCAGACGGGTGAGGGCCGCCCCCTTCGGCCCGCCCACGGCCTCAAGCTCGAGGTCGGAGACGGAGTAGACCCGCCTGAGGTTTTTGAACTTCTCGTCGTCGACGAGCAGGACTGTGTCGTCTTCGGTTCCGATGAGCCTCGAGGCGCGCTCGAACGCGCGCTCCGCATCCTCAGTGTCTTCGGCCATTACGAGGAGCGCGACCCGCTCTGTGGAGGCGGAGAGGCCGAGGATGTCGAAGGCCCGCTTGATCTGGTCCTGGCAGGAGGCGTAGAGGAGGACCTCGATGGGGAGGCTCTTCGACACGGCCGCCCCCGCCTCGGAGGCCCTCACCGCGTTCACGGCTGCGAAGTAGAGGTGCTCCCACCCCGCGACGCGGTCGGCGTCGAAGAGCTGGAAGAGATGGGGTGAGACCGCCCCCTCCACCCTTTCTAGGAGCCTGTCCACGTCGCCGACCGCGCCGGCTCTGAACCCGCCTATGCACAGAACCCAG
>CAZWKG010000022.1:7850-10214 GCA_964634705.1 uncultured Candidatus Bathyarchaeia archaeon
CCTGTCCACGTCGCCGACCGCGCCGGCTCTGAACCCGCCTATGCACAGAACCCAGCTAGAGCCCTTGATCCCTGCGGTGTGAACCATCCCGACCGCCACTAGACGGTTTATCTGAGGGCGAAAGCGACCTCGGCGACCCTTCTGCCGACGCCCCTCGCGTTTGCTATAGCGATGGCGTCTCCCTCGGCCCTGCGCCATCCTTCGTCACCCTGGAGGGAGGCAATACCAAAGTGGCCCGAGGTGAGGGGGTCGCCGCATCCTCCGACCACTATCATGCCGTGGATGAGGCCGAAGCGGACGATGGACTCGGCGACCTGCTCTGCTCCGCCGTGGCGGAGGCCAGAGATGGTGAGGGCGGAGATGACCTTGCCGCCGAGCCTGTGACCGTCCATTTTAAGCGGTCTGCTCCGGTCCATCATGTTCTTCATGACCCCGGGGACGGCTCCGAAGTAGCTTGGGGCGGCGAAGATGGCGGCGTCTGCCCCCGCCAGCCTTTCCCTCAGCGCTCCCATGTCGTCTCCGGCGTCCAGCGGGCAACGCTTCTCCCTGACGCAGACATTGCACCCGTCGCAGGGCTGGATTCTGAAGTCGGCAAGCCTGACCAGCTCCGTCTCAGCGTCGACCTCGGCGGCTGCCTCCAATGCGGCCCTGAGCAGCTGCTCTGTGTTCTTCCCCTCCCTAGGCGACCCCGAGACGCCGAGGACCTTAACCTTAGACATCTCTATCAGCAGAAGGATGTGGATGTGATTTATGTCGTTTGCTGAACTGAGGCTTGTGAAAATTCGGCGGAGTGTTCTAATCTTTTAAATCCCTGCTGGTGATCTAAGCGTGATACGCATGGAGGCGGAGCAGATAAGGATCGGGGTTGCGAAGTTCCCCTACTCAGGCTCCATGGCTGGCCCAGAACTCTCAGAGGGCCCTGAGATCATCGAGAGAGGCGGCCTGAGGGAGGTGCTTGAATCTATGGGGTGCGTTCTGGCTGAGTCTGAGACTGCGCGGCTGACGCCTGACGAGAAGCATCATTACGGCGTCTGGCACAGGCTTGGGCTGGCTTCCCGCCACCTCAGGGAGATCGTCGCAGGCCAGAGGCATCGGGGCCTCTTCACCCTAGGCCTCCTAGCGAACTGCAACGGGCTGATGGGGATGCTGGCGGGCCTCCAGCACTCAGGGCCAGACTGGAGGCCCCTCCAAGTGGGCCTCGTCTACTGTGACGCCCATGGTGACTTCAACACGCCTGAGACGACGCTGAGCGGGATGCTGGGCGGTATGCCCGTCGCCGTCTCAACAGGCCTCTGCCTCACCCGCCTCCGTTTGGAGTGCGGCCTAGACCCCGCCCTGCCGACGCGCTACGTGACGATGGTCGGCGTCAGGGACCTCGACCCCCATGAGCGGGAGCTGCTGGACAGGTCAGATGTGGAGCACATCTCAGTCGACGAGGTGCGTAGGCTCTCCCCAAGCATCGACTTGGAGATGGAGAGGCTCGCCATCATCACCGACCTCATCTACGTCCATATTGACCTCGATGTCCTCGATCCCTCCGAGGTGCCGGGGCATGGCCTGCCTGTGGAGGGCGGCCCTTCGAGCAGTGAGCTCGCAGATGCGCTTGAGATGATGTTCGAGCAACCGAAGGCGGCAGCCTTCGGCATAGCCTCCTACCCTGCGGGGCGGGATGAGGACGGGAGGACGTTGAGGGCTGTATATAGCCTCGTCAAGGGGGTTGTGATGGGTCTCAAAAACAGAGGGAAGGCCTAAATGATGAAGGTCTCCCGCTCTACGTTTCGGTCGGCGATCCCGATGTCGGCGACCCTGAAGAGGCGGCCCCCGTAGAGCTCTGCCTCCTCCTCGCCTGCGTGGAGGGCCGCCACGATTCGGCCGAGGGCGTCGCTCTTCATTATGCCGCTTCCGCTCGCCGCGCCGACGTAGATCATCCCCGGCGCCGGGGCGACGACTGGGAGTCCGTCGAAACTGTTTATGGCGTACTGGCCCGCCCACATGTTCGCGGGGCGGACATCCTTGAAGCAGGGGAAGTACTTGACGAGGACGTGGTATATGTTGTCGGTGTAGTAGTCCTCCTCGGGCTGTGGGTCGTCCTCCAAGCCGAAGCTGCGACCCAGTTCGTCGGCGCACCCTAACCAGATGCTGCCCTCCGTCAGCTCCCCTTTGAGGTAGACGCCGGCCCTCGGCAATATCGTCAGCGGCAGGGCGCCATACTCGTTCAGCTCCTTCACCTCCAGCAACTCCTTGAGCTTAGGGTCCTTGAAGACGAAGATTTGCCGCTTCTTCGGCCTCATCGCCGCGTCGAATCCTAGGGGGTCGAGGAGCCTCTCGGACCAGACGCCCGCAGCCACCACCGACGTCCCAGCC
>CAZWKG010000023.1:0-10009 GCA_964634705.1 uncultured Candidatus Bathyarchaeia archaeon
GGGAAGGAGGCGTAGTGCATGCTCATGCCGTAGGGGATGGGCGGCAGCACCAGCACCCCTTCAACCCGCTCTGCGACGGCCTCTGCGAGGTGCTCCGCCACCAGGGTATCCGTGCCGTAGGGGAGGTGGTCGCCGTGGCTCTCCGTGGAGCCGACGGCTAGGACCGCCTTGTCGAAGTCGCCGGACCTGAACTCGTGGCCGTTCATCCTGGCGAGCCGCCTCTCAGACAACCCAAACCACCGTAGAGCTTTAATCCACAAACGCATATAAGCACAAAAGGTCGAAGGAGGAGAGATTCATGGCTGGAGAGAACGAGGAGGAGCCCCAGGCCGTCGACCTCGCCGCCCTGGACATCGACCAGATCCTCAGCCTATTCATCGGCATCCTCGCCGCCAAGGCGTGGCAGTACATGGGCTACAGGCTAGCGCCCGGGAAAAAAGAGGCGGAAAAGGACTTGGCGAAGGCCTCGGCGGCCATCGACTGCGTCGCATTTCTCACAGAGAAGCTCGCGCCATACCTGCCGACCGAAGACGCCGGCAGGCTAAAGGCGATGGTCACAGACCTGCAGATAAACTACGCGAAGAAATCATAGACCTAAGACAGCAGCGGTCTCCTTAGAGGGGCTGACCGGCTTCCTGGCTTCTGATTGGACCAAAATCAAATATTGGAAATACGACTTAATGCCATTTGGACTAGGGGGTAGGACATTGAAAGCCTCAGGTAAAAACCTGAAGATAGCGTCGATCTTCCTGCTCGGCAGCAGCCCGACCCTGGAAAGCGTGGAAGATTCGGGGCTCGAAGCGGAGACCGACAAAATACTCGAGAGGTACAACCTGAAAGAAGCGTCGAAATATCTAGTGGAGAAGGAGGAGGAACTGCTCGGCGTCGACCTCAAGGGCGTTGACGCCTTCGTCATTTTCCCCTACTGCTCGGAGAGGTTCTCCCCCCTCATCTACCTTGCAGAGGCGGGGCTCCCCGTGTTCATCGCCAGCGAGGAGCATACCTTCTGTCACGCCCTGGAGACCTACGAGTACTTGGCGGACCACGAGAACGTGGAGGTCGCCCTGGGACCGGAGGAGGTCGGGAGGAAGATCAGGGTCCTGGAGGCCGCCAGGTGGGTAGGAGGGGCGAAGGTATGCCTCTTCAACAAGGAGCCATGGGAGCTGAGGGGGATGGCCTGGAACAAGAACCCCCTGGTCATGGGCAGGCTGAACCTTCAGAGCATAGACCCCGAGAGGTTCTTCGACGCCTACGAGAAAGCCGACTGTGCGGAGGCGGAGGGCCTGGCGAGGAGGTGGATGGGGGAGTCCGAGGTCCTGGAGCCATCCTTTGAGGACGTGGTGAAGTCAGCCAAACTCTACGCGGCCATGAAGGCCACGATCGAGGGGATGGGGGCTGACGCCGCCTACGTGCTCTGGTGCGGGCAGTTCACCAGGAGGCTCGGGACCAAGATGTGCTTCGCCCTGGCGAAGCTGGCCGACGACGGCATCCCGGTCGGATGCTGGAGGGGCGAGAACCTGCTCCCGCTCCTCATACTCCACGCCGTCTCCTGGAAGCCCGTCTTCGTCTGCGAGGCCTTTACCCAGAAAGGGGGCACCGTGACTTTCAGGCACTGCTTCGCCCCAGGAGTCATTGCGCCCGGCGGGTACGTCCTGAAGAGGTGGAGGGACAAGGAAGGCACCGTGACTGGCTACGTCCAGCTGCCGAGGGGGAAGGTCACGATGGTCAACTGCGGCATCGGCGACGGGATATTTGTCTTCAAGGGGGAGGTCCTCGACTGCAGGGACCTCGGCGGCGAGAACTGCAGGATGACCATCACCGTCAGGATGGAGGACGAGGACCTCGTCCACAAGTTCTTGGGGAGGGAGTGCGCGATGGTCTACGGCGACTACGCAACGGAGGCCAGGGAGATCGGAGCCAGGCTCGGCCTGGAAGTCCTATGAAGGGCCCCCCAAAATCATGATCACTAGTCTAAGCCATCGCTGAAAAGGGTGAACATCATAAAAACGGTTAAAGCCGAAGGTTTCCTAGGCGTTGACCTACTCTCTCCCGCCTTACACCCCTATGTCGACACTCATTCGTAGTCAAGTTTTTTATCAAAGTAAAATCAGATGATAATCATGTCAACTCATAAATCTGTCTCGAATATCGCAATCTTGCTGTTGATAGTGGGCCTGGCGATTGGGGGTGGAGGAGGGTACTTCTTCCTCTCCAGCACATACCAGCCCAAGATAGAGGAATATGAAGCCCAGGTGACCGATCTAACCTCAGAGGTATCCAGCCTCACCTCGACCGTTGCAGAACTGGAGACGGAGAACTCAAACTACGAGACACAGGTATCTGATCTGGAAAATGAAGTCTCTGCCCTAAATATTACCATCACCGTCTGTCGTGCATTTTCCAGTGCCTTGGAAAGGCGGATCTCTGGCTTAGAATCCAAGTTAGATGAAGCCGAAGACGCCATCAGCGACTATGAAGAACAGGTATCCGAACTTAAATCACAGATCTCATTCTTCCGATCAATACTGGAGAGGCAATACGAATCCACTCCAATTCAAATCGGAATAACCGCAACCTCGACGGAGGTGTTGCTGGAAGTGCAGGCCGTCGGGGCGATAGCAGAAGACGACATAAACAACTATTGTAAAAAGCAAGAATATCCCTTCACATTCGAATTTATCATAAAGAACAACTATGGAGAGGCTGTTGAAGCGGTAGGAAACACAAGAGAGTTCAACGAGATGGGCATCAAACTCATAGTCGGTCACGGATCTTCATCGCAATGCGACTTATCTCTTAATTACGCTACAAGAAACGACATGCTGATGCTAAGTCCCAGTGCAGATGCTCGGCTCTTAGCGATCCCCGACGATAATTTATTCAGAACATGCCCCACGGACCTTGTACAGGCTCCAGCGTTAGCTGCATCGTTGGACAGCTGGGGGATAGAAGCTGCCATCGTGATCCAACGCGGAGACGAGTGGGGCGACGGGATCTACAAAGCCTTCAAGGACGAGTTCGAGGCACGAGGTGGGGTCGTCTTCGAGAGGATCCGGTACGACCCGGATATACCGACGTTCGGCGGCACCTTGAACGGGGCCGAAGACGCAGCTAAGGAAGCGATAGCCGAATACGGTGAGGGCGGAGTCGCCATCCAGATTATCAGCTTGGACGAAGCAGCTAAAATGCTTGAGATCGTGCAGTCCTTCCCGACCATCTATAATCTATACTGGTTCGGTACGGATAGCACGACTAAATACGCGAAACTATTCGAGTTCACTCCTACAGAGGCCGATCACCTAAAGCTATTCGGCCCCGTAGTCGCACAGGAAGACAACACGATATACAGAAAATTCAGAGAAACTTATAGCGCAATCACGGGACAAATTCCTGATTTCTACACCTTGGCGATGTATGATGCCTGTTGGCTGTACGCCCTATCCATATTCCGGACATGGACAGCCGAAGCCCCACAGGTGAAGCAAGCGCTCCCCGAGGTCGCTGAAGACTATTATGGGGCCAGTGGATGGTGTCGTTTGAACGAAGACGGAGACCGCTACGCCGTCGACTACGAAATCTGGGGCTACGGACTGGAGGATGGCAAACTCATCGAGGTGAAATACGGTTACTACGACATAACCGACGGTCAAGTCACTTGGTACGCCAATACCGGAATAACTCCACTCGGTTAACCAACAGCTTGAAAGCACCCAAGAATTCAAGGTCTGGTCAAATCATGTTCGGGGTCTTAGATGTAAAAACGGGAAATCGGAAGCGCGAAAATAGAAAGAAAAAGTATAGATCTCGCGTGCACGCATTATTCAGTGTCTGCTACACGACGTAAGCGAGGCAGGAATCGCCCAGTTCGCTTCATGTAAGCACGGTACTCGTCGCCAAAACGCTCGAGCATCATCTCCTCTTCTTGGCGAACCAACCAGTTGATGGATAGTATGGTACCGATGGAGAAGAGCAGATTGAGCAGGTAGGCAGATACCAGAGCCATGGCAACCGCAAACGTGCATAGCACGAGATACATAGGGTTGCGGATTTGACTGAATGGCCCAGTGGTAATTAGTTTGTGGTCGTCCTTGAGTTCTAGTCGATCGACGTAGTACCTTCCCATAGTACGGTGGACCCAGATGAGATAGGGCAGACACATGATTCCTACGACTACGCCGATCCAGCGGATCCACGCGGGCAATGTAAGTCGGGACCACCGCATCCATGATGGCGAGATCATGTAGAGAGCTATAGACGCCCAATACCCAAGAACGGAAATCGAGACAGCCACGCCAGCTTTCCCTCCAAATCGTTCAGCTCCCTCCCGTCGTCCCTGTTCTGGACGCTCTCTGGTTGAAGGTCGACTTCTGTAGTATACTCTAATGGTGCTGAATACAACATAGAGAAGAATGAAGAGGATGAGGAAGGTCAGATCGCCCTCCATCGAACCCACCCATACACTCGATAGTCCTGAATAAACTTGCTCTATAAATACTTCATCGATACACTCGATAATATAGACTCCGCAAGAACGATATTTGAAAGCAACTATTGATTTTACGCGCGGATGAATGATCTAAGGGTTCAGGATAGTTAGAAGCTAAAAATGTAAGAAATTTGTTAAATTGTGAGCTACTCCTTCACCATCTTCAGATGATCTCCTCCCGCCCGAATTTAGCTCGTTGCTGTGGTCACAGACATCCAGATCAACTACGCCAAGGCGACCTAGGCTATCTGACAGACCTCATACGAGGCTATCCAGAGGTTGGCTGCTTCGATATGCGCCTTACGAAGGCCTCCACCAGCTGGGCTGTGTGCTTCAGGTCGTCGATGTGGGTTACGGCGGCTGGCCCGTGGATGTAGCGGCAGGGGACCGCAACCGTACCGCTGGGGACGCCCGCCTTAGTCAGATGGATGGCGCCGGCGTCGGTGCCGCCCATCGGTATCTTCTTGAACTGATATGGGATGCCCTCCGCCTCTGCGGCATCCATCAGGGCCCGCAGCACCTTTGGATGGGTGATGACGCTCCTGTCGGCGATGGTCACTACGGGGCCGCCCCTAAGCTTTGCCGACATCTGGTGCGGCCTCGATCCCGGCACGTCGGCGGCGAAGGTCCCCTCGACGGCCAGAGCATAGTCGGGCTCCACCTGCCACGCCGCCGTCCGCGCGCCTCTGAGGCCCACCTCCTCCTGGACGGTGCCTACGGCGACGACATTACACGGCGACCCCTCCAACGTCTTGAAGACCCGAGCCATTACCGCGCATCCGGCTCGGTCGTCGAAGGCTTTACCTCTGATGTAGCCACCGCCGAGCTCGGTGAACTCTACGTCGAAGACGCCGGTCATGCCGATGTGGCACCCCTTCTCCTGAGCTGCCTCCCGGCTCTCGGCTCCCACGTCGATGAACAGCTCCTCTAAGGGGACCAACTTCTTTTTCTCCTCCTCCTTCATGATGTGGGGTGGCTTCGTGCCTACGATCCCCCTCAGCGGACCCTTCTTACCGCGGAAGAGAATCCTCTGGCCCGGCATAATGTTTGCCGTGATGCCGCCGAGGGTGTGGAACCTGAGGAAGCCTTCCTCCTCGATGTGGGTGATGAGGAAAGCAACCTCATCAGTGTGAGCTGCCAACATCACCGTCGGGCACCCCTCTTCTCCCCTATGGTGGAAGAAAATGTTACCCAGATTGTCCACCTTCACCTCGTCGGCCACGCCCTGAAGCTCGGCCCTGAGTATCTCCCGTGGCTCCTCCTCCGATCCGGGCGGGCCGAAGGCGTTGGACAGCCTCCGCAGCAAATCGTTCTCCATGCTCTTCACTATCAAACGTATCTATCGGTTGGGGAATAAAGTGTTTCCTCTCCCTCCACGGCTTGAGGACGAGAGCGTCAGTTTTTATAAGAGCGGCTTCTACTTTTACGATTGTGGGAGCCTTTAGAAGGGGTCTCCTCTCGTCTCTCTTCTGCTGCTGATAGAAGCGATACTCACGGGGGTCTACCTTAAAGAGAGGGGTGCGGCGGAGAGGCGTCTGGGCTCTGTGTGTTCGACTGGAGCGCCCTCTGGGGCGGAGGCGGGAGGGAGTACCCGAGGGGCATCACATCATACGAAAACCATCTCTACGTAACTGGCTCGACGTACAGCTTCGGCGCGGGCAAGGACGACATCTTCCTCCTGAAGTATACGTCACCCAATGAGGCGGTGAGCCCACTGATGACGGCAATCACGGCTGCAGCGATCGCCGTGGGCCTCATCATCTGGATGACCTTGATTCTAGAAGCCGTGAAGTAAAGGGGCCCCGTCGGTAAGTCCTAAAGAAGTTAAACCCTTTAACTTGCGACGCATTTTCCATCTAGAGCGCGTTGTCCAGCATAGAGAGAGACCTGAGGGAGCTGAACGAGAAGTTAGAGCGGGTGATGAGCCGCCTCGACTACCTTGAGGCAATCCTCACCGAGAGCCGGAGATACCCGGAGCTCGCCCGCCTCATGGGCGACCTGAAGGTCGGCGCAGCCCTCTACGGCGAGCCGCTCAAGCTCATCCAGCGCCTCCTCACCGTCCGCCGCCACCTGGAGCGATCTGCTGCGTCCCGTGACGATGTCTCGCGCATCATCCTCAATGCCCTGGCGCTGAAGGGGCCGATGAACATCTCCCAGCTGACACGGGAGGTGGCGAGGGAGAGGGGATCGGCTTCCAGGGTGACGGTGCGTAAGCGTGTTAACATCCTCCTTGACAAGGGAGTTATTGAGAAGGGCGAGGGCTTCTTATACCGACTCGTAGAGTGATCACTTTCTGATCATATTTTTCCAGAACACTCATTGCCTTTGACCATCCCTCCCCTATATCACGAGGTAAAAACATGGGAAATGAATGGAAGTTCTCCAGAAATGGTAACCTTGCACGCAAATGGTCGTTTTTTGGTGTATTATCCGAACTTGTTTTGCGCGTCCTCAACTTTTTTATTGGTTGCTTGTTGGCAAGAAGAATGAGGCGTTGGATCTAACTGTACTGCAGCGCGCGTAAAAAGAGGGAATATCGATGAAAAAAGTCAGGAGCAATACGTCGCAGAAGAGTTTAAGGCAGTGACGTATTCTATAATTGTTATATCCTGCCAGCAGCGAACTCAAGCTCGCGCGTTGGCGAGCAAGGAACAAGACGATGGTTTAAAGTATATACTCAAGACATGTTCACTTTCTGATCAGGTTTATCCAGAACACCTATTGCCTTTAACCATCCTTTCTGATCGATCTAGGTGAAAATGATGGGTGAAAGCAAGAAGGGGAGACACGACGCCGAGGAGGTCGCAGCAATTTTCGAGACGCTGTCGAAGCAGATACCCAGCATGATTCGTGGCATTCTAGACAGCCTCTTCTCGCCAGAGGCGGCTGCTAAAATGGGCAAGGCCGTCGCAGAATTCAATAAGCACCTGAAGGAGGGCGGCATACCTGAGGATGAGGCCCTGGAGATGACTAAGGATTACCTCTCAACGCTGACAAAGTGGAGCGAGATGATGAGGGGCGCCCGTTTCGGACCCACTACGGAACGCCGCTACTGGAAGAAAGAGAAGGAGGAATAGCCCCTAAGATGGGCGTCAGGTCCATCCTCATCACCATTTTTTACTCGATCAAACTCCTTTTCATATCGATAGGGATAGCCATCCGATTCTACTTCAAACGCAGGAAGGCCAAATCTCTCTTGAAGAGGGAGCTTGTCGCCTCAGGGCTGTCAAAGAGGGAGGCTGATGAGATAGCCGAGGCTTTACCCTTCAAGATGAGGGATATTTTCCAAATTTTCAGAGCCGCCAGATCCTAAGCTACCACATTTAGGGACGACCCGACAGATCCCCTCAAAAGCTCAAACATCAGATGGCTTGTCGCAAGGCTCTTCTTCGATTTATGAGGTAACTGCGCCGCCTGCAACTACAATTGCGGCTAAGGATGTCGACGCGATGCCTGTGATAGTCATGTACCACGGGGTGATGCGATAGATTATCGTGTCGCCGGTAGCCGTTGCTCTTCCCCTCGTCTCGACATCCGACATCGCAGTCCTATTCAGCTTGAAGGATCTGGAGGGAAGGCTTGTGGCGTTCTGGTAGATGGATGCAAATATGTTGAGGGTAACATGGTCCTCCTCGGCGCTTGCCGAAAGCTTTGAAGCCTTGGCAGTCGGCATCGTGCCCATCAAAAGAATCCCAATCAGAGAAATGATAAAGAAAATTCTGCTATGCATTTCCCTTACTCTCAGAGAGGTTTGGTTCAGGATTTATTAAAGGGATGCGACGAAACAGCCCGGAATAGATGTTCCTCTCAAGATCAGACACGAGCGCACCCGATCAAAATAACAAGTCAATGGCTTTCTCGTTGAGATTGGCGTAGTGTTTGAGCTGATCAGAGGAAAGATGAGAATCAAGTTTTCTTGAAGGCTCGGGCGACGTCCTCAATCCGGGCGCCCACGACCTCGATGTCGTCTATCTCGCCGAGCCCCTTCTCATGCGCCCGCCTGATGTAGCCGATGGTGTGGGGGTCGAAACCCATGATCCTCGACGCAACGGAGTCGGTCGCCACGGGGTCCTTCCCCGCTATGATCAAATCCATCTGGACGGGGGTGCCGTGGACTGGGCCGCGGCCCTCCATGCCAACGAAGCCGTCGATGACCGTAAGCGCCGGCCTGAGCACGGTGTTGATGTCGACGACGACCTTGCCGATGCCCCTGGCATGGTACCTGGCCTTGAACTTGTCAGGCAGGAGGCCGAACATGTTCTTCATCCCCAGGGTGACGCCAGTCTCGTTGTGGGTCTTCAGCTTCGCAGCGCTGATGACCGCAGACTCGGTGACGATGCGGGGTACCTTGATCCTCCTCAGTGTTTCTCCATCAGGCACCGGGATCGTTACCTTCTCCTTAACGTGCCTCAGGTTGATCCAGCCGACGCCGTTCCTCTCGCACATCTCCCGCATCCCCGTCGCCTCGAAGGCCCTGTCGGCGTTGGTCATCGTCGCGTCAGACTCGACGACGTAGACCTCGACGGGCAGCTCCCTAAGCCTGCGGATGATGGCCTCGACGACGATGGGGTCGGTCGTTGCGCCCGTCTCCCATGTCTTGGTTGTGATGAAGTTGACCTTGATGAGCACCCGGTCCCAGCCCGCTAATGCGCTCCTATAGTCGATGAGGTCGAGGGCGTTGAACACGGGTTCATGGCCCCTGTTACCTTTGACAACAGCCACTCTCGACAAGGGGAACACCTCTTCTTAGGTACTGAAACAGCCCTCTATAACCCCTTCTAAAATGTGCCGATATCGAAGGGTCCCGGCTTCTTTAAAACCATCATAATTGGTTGCTCAGTCGGTAACCAGCCACAACGGCGGAGCACTTATTTTTAAACCAACTTTAAATTTCAATCAGACTACATGCCTTAGGAGCGAGCATTCTTCCATGGGCCTCCTGGACGAGCTGCGGCAGATGCTGACGCTGAGCGACAACGTCAGGACGATGGCGGTGCAGTCGCTTATCACAGAGGCGTGCTTCGGCATGTTCTACGTGGTCTGGCAGCCCTATTTGATCGACCTCAAGGCGACAATCCCCCAGCTGGGCTTGGTCCAGGGCGTCATAACCCTCTCCGCCGCCTTAGGCTCCCTCCTATGGGGAAGGCTCTCAGACGCCGTCGGCAGGAAGCCGGTCTATACCGCCTCCTTCGTGTGCCGCTTCATAGCCATGATATTCTGCCTCACCGCGCAGAGCTGGATCTCCTTCTTAGGCTTCGGGGCGTTCATAGGCCTATCCGCCGCTTGGATGCAGAGCAACCCCGCGGGGAGTGCGCTTCTGACGGAGTCCGTCGACGAGATCCATGCAGGTACAGCCATCAGCGTCTACATATCTGTTGGCGTGATGGCATCCATAGTGACCGCGCCCTTAGGCGGCTACCTAGCCATGAACCAGGGCTACCGGCTCATATTCCTATCTTGCCTGGCGGGAGAGCTGTTCAACATCGTCTTCGTCTCCCGTCGACTACGCGAGACCCTGCTGGG
>CAZWKG010000024.1:0-6691 GCA_964634705.1 uncultured Candidatus Bathyarchaeia archaeon
AAAATGAAGGACTATATAAATAATATTTAAAATTTTAATTTAGTCATATTTTTCCTAGCTATCTCACCATGAAAACATTAAAAGCATTCGAAGAGGAATAGTGGCGTGTAATATTTTGTCTATATAGGTTGGAGAGATTAAAATCCACGATGGTAAGAAGGTCAAACGCTTCCTTAAGATAGGGGAGGTCTCAACCCTCGACCTCATTATGCACTACATGGTCATTAATGGCTACAAATCGGGTCTCAAGGTCTGATTCCTTAGCGCGTGAATTTGAAAAATCTTTTATAAACTATAATTTATACATTCAAATGAAGTTTGGAGAAAATGACAACTATTTTGGTTGCTTCAGGAGGTAATGCCATAAAACAGGCATTTGAGAAGGGAACTACAGAAGAACAATTTAAAAACTGTAAATCGACAGCGAAAAGTTTTGCTAAAATTATTCAGAAAATGAACGGAGAAGATCGCATCGTGATCACACATGGTAATGGTCCACAGGCGGGTAATTTGATGGTACAGCAAGAAGCAGCAAAAGACATTGTACCCTCACACCCGATGGACGTTGTAGGAGCAATGACCCAGGGGCAGATAGGGTATATGTTACAACAATCTCTTATTAATGCCCTCAAAGATTTGGGTATGTCTATGCCGGTCTCCGCTGTTGTTAATCGGGTGCTAGTTGATAAGGACGATCCTGAGTTCTCAGGAGATGCAGCTTCTAAGCCTGTGGGCGAATTCCTGACAGAAGCGGAGGTTAAAGAGCTTATGATGAAACATCCGGATTATATTTTCAAAAAGGTGAAGCCGAGTGGGGAAAAGTCCTGGAGGAGGACAGTCCCCTCAACGGATCCGATAAGAAACGTGGAAAGCGAGGCGATCAAGAGGATGGTTGACAGCGGCATAATAGTCATCGCATCAGGTGGAGGCGGCATCCCAGTGACAGAAGACGAGAAAGGACACTACAAAGGCGTCGAGGCCGTCATAGATAAGGCCCTAGCGGGAGAGAGACTAGCGGAGGTAGTCAACGCGGATATCTTCCTGATCTTGACTGATGTGGAAAAGGTGAAGCTAAACTTTGGTAAACCAAATGAGGAGAGCATCGACAAGATGAATTTGGAGGAAGCTAAAAAATATCTTGAGGAAGGTCATTTTCTTCCTGGAAGTATGGGTCCTAAAATGAAGGCCTGCATAAGGTTTTTAGAATGGGGAGGTAAAAAGGCCATCATTACATCTTTGGAGAAAGCATTTAAAGCCCTCGAAGGGAAAACAGCGACAATCATTGTCTAGTGATATACCCCCATAGGATACGATTACTCTAAATTATTTTTCCGAGAACCAGCCCGAGTAATGCCATTCTAGTGTAGATTCCATGTCGGACCTGTTTAAAGTACCAGGATTGGTCAGTTTCATCTACGTTTGTCTCTACCTCAGTCACCCTCGGCAGTGGGTGCATCACAATGAGGTCGCTCTTAGCCCTCTTTAGATATTCCTTGTTTATCCTGTACGAATCCCTAACTAGCTCATAGTCAGCTGGATCGGGGAAACGTTCCTTCTGCACTCGGGTCACGTATAGCACATCAAGCTCAGGTAAGATCGATTCTAGGTTGCCAATTTCATTGTAATCGATCTTTTCACTTACATTGTTCAGTATCTCACGATCCATCTCCAGTATCTTGGGAGAAACTAGGTAGAGCTTGACATCGTAATTCGCGAGGGCGTATGTGAGCGAGTGGACCGTTCGGCCATAGAGTAGGTCGCCTAGGAGGGCGATGGTCAGCCCATCGATCTCGCCCTTCGCAGCCCTTATCGTGTGTAGATCCAACATCGCCTGTGTCGGATGCTCCCAGCTCCCCGAGCCAGCATTTATTACAGGTATCTCCGCTGCTTCAGCCGCTATCTTCGCAGCATCGTTCGATGGATGGCGGATGACGATCACGTCAGCGTAACTCTCCACAACCTTTATCGTGTCGGAGAGGGTCTCGCCCTTGGCGACTGAGGATACCCTTGGCTCCGCGAAGCCTATGACCCCCCCTCCAAGTCTTGTCATAGCAGATTCGAAGCTTAGCCGAGTTCGTGTGCTCGGCTCGAAGAAGCGAGGATCTTGCCCTTAAGCATGTCTGACCCTGTCTCTGCTATGGGCTCCATCCTTGTGGCGGTATCCAATATGAAGTCGAGTTCCTCTCGACTGAAATCCTGCATAGATATTATATCTCTACCCTCAAACCTTTCAACAATCATAATGGACCCTGTTATAGATTTAAATTGCACTCCTTAAAAAATTAGAGGTATAGCTATTTTACATTGATAGGAAGGTTAGATGTGCTTCGCGCCCACAAAAAGATCGCCACGCGCGAAGTGTTAGTCGTACAGTCGCAGTCGATCAACCTTAAACAGACTTTCGCATTCGAGCGGGCATTAGAACCTTATTCTCATTGGTGGAAGATAAAGCAATTGGGAATCGCGAAAAATTCGCAGTGATAGTATCTAGTATTTAAGCCTTTCATTTAGTAGTCGTGAACGTCGACTTTCACCGTTCCCTCATTAGCATTATCGTCGGCGCCGACACCGCGAACTTCGCGTCATCAATTGGCGATGTGTTTATCGATCTTGTCTGAGCTGAGGTAGTTCACAGAATGCTTGGGCTTCCTCTCGTGGGTTTGAACAGCACTTCATAGGCCGATTCGCGCGCGAATAGAATATCGGCATTGTAAATAGAAAATCACACTCGCTAACTCCCAAGTCGAAGGAGCCTTTTAATTCTGTGTGGAGATGACTTTTTCCTTCTCTAGCTTCTCGACATCCTCCTCCGCGTATCCCAGAATCTCCATTAGAATCTCTTTGTTGTGCTGCCCTAACAACGGCGCGGCCGAAACGACCTCTCCTGGCGTCTCTGTAAGTTTGACGGGGAAGTTCGGTACCTTGATCTTCCCTGCATTGGGGTGATCCAAATCCACGAACATGCCTCGAGCGGCGAGTTGGGGATCCTTAACGACTTCGTCGACCTGATAGACTGGCGCAATTGGCACGTCCGCCTCAACGAAGAAATCTACCGCCTCGTCCCTCGTCATCTTTGAGACCATCTTTTCTAGCATCCTCTCTTCGACCTCTTCTACGCTTAAGTGTTTTTTCAGATTGTCTATCGCCTTGGGCGAGAAGCTGGCTATCCTGATCCAGCCACCATCTTTTGTCTTCATGAGGCCACCGAAACCACGCCCCATCGGGTACTTTTTCTTCAACTCCCAAAGTTTCATCCGAGAGAGATTGAATCCCGTCACTGCTGTATTTAGGGCAACCATGCAATCTAACTGGGCAACATCAATCATCTGCCCGACGCCCGTCTTTTCCCTATAGAGCAAGGCGGCGATGATACTCATCGTGGCAAAAAGGGCAGGTCCGAGATCACCGTAGGCCTGCGCCATCTCTATCGGCGGTCCCTCATGGTCAACTTCGTCTCCAGTTAGACGGGTGTGGCCACTCATAGCCTCAGCTATCGGGGCGTAAGAGCCTCGCCGCGAGTATGGGCCATACTGGCCGAAGCCTGATAGAGCGGTGTAGATAATCCGAGGATTCAGCTCCTTCAGTACTTCGTAGCCCAACCCGAGCCGCTCCATGGTGCCTGGGCTGAAGCTCTGAACCACCACGTCTGACCTCTTCACAAGCTTCTTGAAGATATCCAGCCCTTCAGGCGTCTTCAGGTTGAGAGTGAGATCCTTCTTATTCAGGTTGAGGTGGTGGAAGGTGTAGCTAACACCTCCGAAGAGGGCACCATCGGCTATCCGATCGACGGCTCCCCAAGGGGGCTCAATCCTGATGACATTGGCGCCGAGTTCAGCCAGCATCATCGTACAAAAAGGGCCAAACCAGAAGCGAGTCAAGTCCAGAACTCTAACATCTTCGAGTATTTTTCTCATGTTTTAAGCCTCGGTTGCATTTTTTCTCACTCAGGAAAGATAAAAGACCTTTTCATATCTTTAAAGTAATCCTTACAAAAATTTTATTAACTTTGGTCCCGCCGACAACGGGAGGAATATGTCTATTCATCCTGCAGTGGTCGATGCTCCTGGACGGATCGTTCTCCTTATGGGCAATGAGGCAATAGCGAGGGGCGCCATCGAGGCCGGTATAGTGGTCGCCGCAGCCTACCCCGGCACGCCTTCCTCCGAAATCGGGGACACCCTCAGCAGGGTTGCAGAGGCGGCTGGCCTCCATTTCGAGTGGTCGTCGAACGAGAAGGTCGCCTTCGAGGTTGCGTTCGGCGCATCTATGTGCAACCAGCGTAGCCTTGTGGCGATGAAGCATGTCGGCTTGAACGTGGCGTTGGATATCCTCAACGCTGTCAGCCTCCGGGGCGTTAAGGGTGGGCTGGTCTTTGTCTCTACGGACGACCCGTCGCAGCACAGCAGCCGGACGGAGCAGGACAACCGGTGGCTGGCGAGGCATAACTGCGTACCCGTCCTCGAACCCTCCAGCCCTCAGGAGGCGAAGGACTATACCCGCCACGCCTTCGAGCTCTCGGAACGGGTCAGGCTGCCGGTGATGGTCCGCACGGTGACGAGGCTGAGCCATATGAGGAGCGACGTCGCCCTCGGACCCATCGACAGGCAACGACGGAGAGCGGAGTTCGACTGGGAGGGATTCAGCTACCGCGTCGCTGGGTTCGAGAAGCTGTTCCGCCGCCACAAGGAGCGACATGAGAAGCTCGATCGCGTCAGGGAGGAGTTCGAGAAGTTGAGCTTCAACGAGCTGAAAATGGATGGCGGAGAGAGCTTCGGCGTCATCGGGGTGGGGTTCGCCTTCAGCTACGTCATCGACGCCATCAGGAGACTCGGGATCGAGGGCGAGACGGCCTATCTGAAGCTGGCGACACCCCACCCCCTACCCGAAAGGCTTCTGGGCCGACTCTTGAGAGGTGTGGAGCGGGTTCTGGTCGCCGAGGAGGTCGACCCCTTCGTGGAGCTGCACGTGAAGGCCCTTGCTAAGGATGTGAACCCCGGCCTAGAGGTCTACGGGCGGATGAGCGGACACCTGCCGACGGAGGGCGAGTTTAGCCCGGTCATCCTCACAGGCGCTTTGTCTAAGCTGTTCGGCATCGAGGCGTCGTGCAAGCCTAGGGAGGAGCTCGAGGCTGCGGTTCGCGATATATTGTTCGACAGGATGCTGACGCTGTGCGCCGGCTGCCCCCACAGGGCGACTGTCTATGCGCTGAAGGAGGCGGTGAGGGAGGTCAAGGGCGATCTCAAGAGCGTGGTGGTTAACGGGGACATCGGCTGCTATGGGTTGGCTCACGCGCCTCCGATGAGCTTTGAGGACACCTACTTCTGCATGGGCGCCAGCATCGGCGTCTCCCAGGGGATGGCGCATGTGGGCGTCGACACTATCGCCCTCATCGGCGACGGCACCTTCTTCCACGCCGGCATCCCCGCCCTAATCAACGCCGTCTACAACCAGGCCGACATCAAGGTCGTTGTCGCCGACAACCAGACCATCGCCATGACCGGCTTCCAGCCCCACCCCGAGTCTGGGAGGACTGCGATGGGCAAGCCGGCGAAGCGGATCATGATCGAAGACCTTGCCAGGGCATCCGGCGTCGAACACGTCGAGGTCGTCGACCCCTACCACCTGGATGCGGCGAAGGGCGCGTTCAAAAGGATGCTCGAGGCAGAAGGCGTCGCAATGGTCATCGCCAGAAGGATCTGCGCAACCCAAGCCGTTCGGGCCATGAGGCCCCATCGCCCTATCCCCTACCGGGTCGATCCTGAGTCATGTGTCGGCTGCAGGCTCTGCCTCAGCGAGTTCGGCTGCCCCGCCCTGGCCTGGGTCGAGGAGGAGGGTAAGGCGCGGATCGACGATGTGCTCTGCATGGGCTGCGGCGTCTGCAGCCAGGTCTGCCCCCAAGGAGCCATCATCAGACGGGAGGCGTCCTGAATGGAGCCCTTCAGGCTCGTGATCGCAGGCGTCGGTGGGCAGGGCACCCTGCTGGCGTCGAGGCTGCTGGCGGAGTCCGCCATCAGGGCGGGGCTGTCGGTGAAGATAGGCGAGACCTATGGGATGGCGCAGCGGGGTGGACCGGTGATGGGGCACGTGCAGGTCGGCGGCGAAGTAAGCAGCCCTCAGATCTGCCCGGGAGAGGCCGACGTTCTCCTAGGGTTTGAGCCGGGAGAGGCCGTCAGGCGCGGCGTGGCATACCTAAAGAGGGGCGGGTTGGCGTTGGTGAACAGCCGTAGGCTGCCGCCCGTCGAGGTCATCTCTGGCATGGTCGAGTACCCAAGTAGCACGCGGCTGATGGCTCTGCTCTTAGAGGTCACAGGCAGCATCGTGGTGTTCGATGCCACTGCGTTGGCCGAGGAGGCGGGAGACCCCATAGCGACGAACGTGGTGATGATCGGAGCCCTATGCGCCAGTGGACACCTCCCCTTCCCGGAGGAGGTTGTAGCCGAGGTGATGGAGCGGTCCCTAAGATCGACTTACTATGAGATGAACATGAAAGCCTTCGAGCTGGGGAAGGAGGCCTTCAGGAAGGCGCGCGGTTAGGTTGAACTAGAGCTGGGACAGCTTCCTCAGATTCCGAGTTGTAGCCCGTCCCACCTCTTCCCTCGTCAAACCTTTGAGCTCCGCGATCTTCTCGGCGACAGTCAGAACTCCATCCGGGCTTCCGGAGTCGGTCTCGGTGAGCAGCCACTCCAGCGGC
>CAZWKG010000024.1:6791-9935 GCA_964634705.1 uncultured Candidatus Bathyarchaeia archaeon
GTCCGCTGTATCCCCTTGTCGATGTACTGCTCCACGTACCGGCCCTCGTTGTTCCTACGCCCCACGTAGTCGAGGCCGATCTCGCTTACGGCGACGACCTCCGCATCCGCCGCCAGCTCGCTGAGTCTGCGTATGGCGTCCTCGCTATATTGGTCGGCGTTCCAGGGGTGTATGCCGACGCATGCCTTCACGATACTGTACTTCCTCGCCGTCTGTACAGCCAGCTCCGAGGATGCGACGTCGATGCCCGCTGTAAGCACGAGCACTACGCCCGCCCTCTCGGCTTTCTTGATGGCATCGTCGCTTAGGCTTCGCAGATGGCAGTGGCTTTCTGAAAACAACCCTATCTCACCAAGCTTCTATTCTCTTTGGTTTATGAAGGTTTTTCGATATCCGACGAACACGATCAGAATAGGAAGTCAGCCGGTCTAAAATATCAAATGATGGGTGGTAGCATCCCCAACTTCCATCTACCATAGGAAGTCCCAGGGCAGCTCGTTGAGGATGACGGGGTCTCCCTTGGTGACGAGGGCGATGTCCTCGAAGTGGGTCCTCAGCCCCCTCTCGGCCTCGTTGTGGGGCGGCTCGTAGGTCAGGGTCATCCCCTCCCTCAGGGGCTGCCTGTCCGTCTCTATGGGGCCGAAGTTGGGGGCGAAGGGCATGGTGTAGTCGTGGCAGTCGAGGCCGATCTGGTGGCCGCACCTCACCATGGGGTCGAAGCCGTACTCGGCGTTGACTCTGTTGGAAGCCTCCAGGACCTCGCCCCCTGTGACGCCCTCCCTGATGTGTTTGACGCCCTCCCTGTGGGCCTCCACGGCCCGGTTGAGGAACTCCCTCACCTCGGAGTCTAGGGTTATAGGGACATTCCTCCCCATGTCTGAGCAGTAGCCCGAGGCGACCCTGCAGCCCACGTCCAGCGTCAGCATGTCTCCGTGCTTGATGATCCCCGGCGGTCGGCGGGGCCCGCGGGCGAATCTCACCGTGGACTCGAAGCTGAGCTCCACGGCCCCCTTCTCTATCATCGACGCGTCCATCCTCTTCTTTAGGTCCCCGGTGCTCATCCCCGGCCTCGCATTCTGGGCGAGCTCCACCACCGCCTCCTCCGTTATCCTTATCGCCTTCCTGATCTCCTCGACCTCGTAATCGTCCTTTATCGCCCTCAGCCTGAAGACGTGGTCGGAGATGTCCATCTCCCCCCTGAGTTCCACACCCAGGGCCTTCGTCAGCTGGAGGGCGAACTGGGCGCTCATGGTTGAGAGGTCGAAGCAGACGCGCTCTGCGCCGTGGTGGCGGTCTAGGGCCTCCTTTACGCCCCTGATGTGGTGACCCTTCTCCTGCTTCACCGGGATTACGTGGTCGTAGGGGCCTCTCTCCTCCATCCTTGGGGCGCCCCAGTGGGGCATCACGACGGTCGAACCGCCGTCGATGTCGAAGATGAGGGCGGAGTGCTCCTCGCCGTACCCCCAGGCCCCTGAGACGTAGATGAAGTTCGAGGGGTTCTGGCCGATGACCTCGTTCAAGAAGACGACGGTGTCGAAGCCGCGCCGCTTGACCTCGGCGAGGATGGACTCCTTCCTCCGCTTGATGGACTCATCGCTCCTCATAATACCGCCGCCAATCCTTAATCCAGTTTCCAAATAAGCTTATTCACGCGCTTCTCTGAAGACGGGGGGTTCTGAGGCGGGATAAAATTAGAGGGAAACGCTTTACTACTTTAAAGTTCAACTGCTCAGGCGCCGCTAATCATCGACGATCTCATTGCCTGTTATCCACAACTAGAAAGATAGAAATCACACCTCATGATCAGATTGATCAGAGGTTTTCAAGATGGTATCGAATGTCAAGGGTAGACTTGAAGGGCGGGTAGCCATCGTAACCGGGGCGTCCCGCGGGATCGGCAGGGCCACCGCCTTAGCCTTCGGTCGTGAAGGGGTGAAGGTCGTCGTGAACTACCACCAGCATAAAGCGAATGCGGAGGAGGTCGTAGATGAGATCAAGGAGCTCGGGGGCTCCGCGCTGGCGTATCAGGCAGACGTTGGAGATCGCGACGCTGTCGAGGGGATGGTCGAAGAGGCCGTGGTGAAGTTCGGCGGCGTTGATATCCTAGTGAACAACGCGGGCGTCGCGATGGGCGGTGGGCCCCTACTGGAGTTCAAGGAGGAGGAGTTCGACCCCATGTGGAGTGTTAACGTGAAGGGGATTCTCCACTGCACCCGGGCAGTAGTTCCTCACATGATGGAGAGGCGTTACGGGAAGGTGGTGAACATTGCATCGGTCGCCGGCCTCGGCACCGCCCTCCTGCCTGGGAACATGCTCTACGCGTCGACGAAGGCCGCCGTCATAATCCTGACGAAGCGGCTCGCACTGGAGTTAGGTCAATACGGGATCAACGTCAACGCCATCGCCCCGGGGCTGATCCGGACGGACATGTCATTGTTTCGCAGAAGCCCCGACGAACAGAGAAAGCGTGTACAGTACTTCACGGAGAAGAGCATGCTCCGTAGACTCGGTGAGCCGGAGGACATCGCCAATGTCGCCGTCTTCCTCGCCTCCGAGGAATCCAGCTTCATCACGGGACAGGTGATAACCGTCGACGGCGGCCGAATCGACTTCATCACTCACTCCCTTTAAACCACGAAGATACATGGCTCCCTCTTTTTATGGGATTCTAAGGCTCAATCAGCCTCCCTAAAAATTACCCTTCCTATAGTGACCCAGGTTTTAGAAGGGGGCTGTCAGAACAGAGACCAATACTTTATTGCTTTTCAATCATTCTTGAGCACAGACATGAATGTGGAAACCTCTGCGACCAGAGAAGATTCGCGCGCGAGCTGAATTAATTTTTTATTTTCAACCTCAGCCCCTTGATCTTTTGTAACCTTCTTTCATCCTCTCCTTAAATAATCATTCTCCACTCAAAACGGCTTAGCTGATTAGGCAGATTAGGAATATGTTGGCCCCTCCCTGTCAAGGTTAAGTCGAGTACCGCTCTCTGCGTGAGGATATCATCTGGGCTGGTGTGTGCTAAGGCTGGGGGGTTATAAAGAAAAAAGGGGGTTGGTTGTGCAGTTTTAGCCCGCTATTCTGCGGCTTATCTGCATCAACGAGATGATGGCTGCGAAAGCTGCTACCAGTGAGGCTCCG
>CAZWKG010000025.1:0-2507 GCA_964634705.1 uncultured Candidatus Bathyarchaeia archaeon
TTGGCGCCGGGGGTGGGATTCGAACCCACGCGACCCTCACGGGTCACAAGCTCTCCAGGCCTGAGCCCCCACAGCTGGGGTTTGCTCCATACCACTAGGAGACCCCGGCCCAGGAGTAATTGACGCCCTAACCTGATTTAAATATTCCACCCGATACACGACGTTTAAGAGGCACCGATATACATAGTATAACGTGGATCTGATGGGCCAGAACTGGGTACAGCGGAGCGAGAAAACCCTCAAGCAGCTCAGGCAGCTCGTCGAGACCGCCGACCAGGACAGGCTGGACCTCGTCCGGGTCATGCGTTTCGCCTTCAGCGCCCTCGGCCAGAGCCTCGCGGGCTGGATGCAGTGGATCAACAGCCCCGAGATCATGTCGAACTTCACCCGAGAAGAACTCGAGGAGATGGCGAAGATACTCACGGGGATAGTGGAGCAATTCATAGAGTACGACGTCAAGATCACGGAGGAGGGGGTGCGCAAGGGGCTGGCTAAGCGGAGGGCCGCTGAAAGGGGCATCCGCTTCGTCATCTAGCCGCTTAAGGTCGCGGCCTCCAACTACCTCTCTGAAGGCAGCGTTGTAGACGTCCTCATTCTGAGGAGCCCAGCCTTCCCTAGGAGTACATCTCTTTTTAGGCGCCTAACTCAGGAACAAAACTATGATGATACGGCCAACTCACTGTATGATGGCGCGCCAACGGTGCCGGGCGCAGCCGCAGCTCTCGTCGTCGGGGTTCAATCTTCTCAGCGTCCCCAGGATTGCCTGGGCGGCGGGTCGGCACCAGCGCTCCCGGAACTCTCGGAATGCGTCGGGTCCGCGCCACTCCGTGGAGACGAGGCCCTCGCCGTAGTTGGATACGAGTTCGAGGGCGGCGTAGCAGGCGCCGATCTCCCGGGCGAAGAAGACCTCGGGGACGAGGTTCATGGTGACCACGTCGATGCCCGCATCCGTGTATCGCAGCCTGATCTCGGATGGGGACTCGAGCCTCGGCCCCTCTGAGACGCCGACTATGCCGCGGCGGAAGATCCGTGGGAATCCAGCCTCCTTCGCGGCCTCAGCGAGGAGCCGGCTGAGATTCGTGCAGAAGGGCTGGTGGAGTCGGTACATGATGGGCTCGACCTCGACGCCCTTCTCGGCGAGGCTGCGGGTGAGGGATTGGGCCCTCTTGGACGTGTAGTCGACGAAGCCGTCGGGAACGACGATGTCGCCCGGGTCTAGGAGCCTGTTCGTCGACCCGCAGAGGGCGGAGCCGATGATCTTCCTCACGCCGGCCTGCATGAGTACGTAGAAGACCCGCTCGGCGGCGCTGTCGGGCGCAGTGTTCCTGATCTCAGACGTGATGCCGTGGAAGGGGACGAAGAGAAACTCGGAGCCGCCGACCGATGCTTGGGTGAAGGGAACCGTCGGGCCGAAGGGGGTCTTGACCTCGATGTCGTCGGCGATGACCTTGACGCCTTCGAAGCCACGGGGGAAGCCTGAGCCCATGATGGCGGAGCCGCCAATGACGGCGACCTTGACTCGGGGGATGTAGCTCATATCTATCTACTCCTGTCTGCGCGAATTAAGGATAAATGGCTTTGTGGGCTGTCGTCTATTCTCCCCATACCCTTCGGAACAGGTTGAGGAAGTTCAGCCCGAGGATCTTCTCCACCTCCTCGTCGGAGTAGCCCCTGGCGACGAGGCCCTTGGTGAGGTTGGGCATGTGCTCTAGCCAGCCGTAGCCCCACTCCTTCGGCATGGGGGTGTGGTAGGTGCGGTCGATGCGGCCGGGGTACTTGCGCATGTAGGCCGCCCTCGTCACGGAGTTGCGGAAATCGAGGTCCGAGCCGAAGCCCACGTGGTCGACGCCTACTAGGTCCACGACGTAGTCGATCTGGTCCATGGTGTCGTCCGTCAGCTTCGACGGCCCCGCCTTCTTCGCGAAGAACGGCGTCACCCCGATCACCCCGCCTCTCTCCGCACAGGCCTTCAACGCCTCATCGGTCCGACCTCGCGCCCACGCGTACTTTAGGAAGTCGCCGGTAAGGGGGCTTTCTCTGCTGGCCCAGGTCGCATAGGGGCTCATCTCCATCGGCATCGACTCCCGCGGGCAGACGTGTGTGAAGCAGACGGGGTCCTTCGACAACTCGATGGCCTCAATGGTGCTGCGGTCGCCGACGTGGCTCAGGTCTATGAGCATCCCCCGCTTGTTCATGGCTTCGACGAGGTCCATGCCGAACCTGCTGAGGCCCGCGTTGCCCGGCTCTAGGCAGCCGTCCGCCGCCTCGTTCCTGTAGTTGTAGCTGAGCTGGATGATGCGGACGCCCCAGTCCCACGCCGCATCCAAGAAGCTGATATTCTCCTCCAGGAAGGAGCTGTTCTGGGGGCCGAATATGATGCCGTGCTTTCCTTCACTCTTTGCTTTTTCGATGTCGGACGCCTTTAGCACAAGCAGGGCCTTCTCCTCATGCCTCCCGATCCATTCGTGGTATTCGGCGAGCTCCCGCATCGCCTCGCTTAAGGTCCG
>CAZWKG010000025.1:2607-7920 GCA_964634705.1 uncultured Candidatus Bathyarchaeia archaeon
ACGATTCGGATGGAGGGGTCGTGGAGGCCGTTGAGGATGGCGGCGTTCAGCAGGAGCGGCGTTATGGACTCGACCCACTTGGAGTTCTCCAGCGGGCCGACCCTGAGGGGCCTGAGGTTTGGTATGGCTCGTACCAGCTTGGAGACGATGGCGATGGCGAGGTCGTCGTCGCCGGCGATGAGGACGTCGAGGTTCAGGATGGCATCGATGTTATTCAGGTAGGCGGCGGGGACGGTCTGGAAGGCGGAGATCACTGGGGCGGGCTCGATGATCTCCTGTATCACCTCAGCCGCGGATTTGGCCTCGTAGACGTCCTCCCCCTCGGTGAGTGGCGTGAAGTAGAAAAGTTGCTCCCTCCTGGTCATAGGGACGACGGTGGAGACTATGATATGCTTTGGGGTGAAGTGCTCCTTCAGCTTCAAGAGGGCGGGGACTGTGGCCTTGGGCGGTAGGGTGACAGCAACGACCTCGGACTCCTTTACGGCGTCGGCGTTGACCATCCCGGTTATGCTCCCTTGCATCTCGGCCTGGTAGAACCCCCTGGCGAGGTCGTTCATCTCCTTCGCGATCCTACGCGCCTTCTCCAGCTTCCGGGACCCCATAAGGATGTCGTGCTTGAGCACCCATCGGAGGGTGAGGCCTCTGCCCATGTTGCCGGTGCCGCCGATTATGCCTATCCTCACGTGGTCACATCCTTTTCGTCATAACGCAAGAATTGTAGACTCAGCTGAATTAATGAACATTTCCTATAGGTGACTAGGCGTCTCTTTTTAATTGTGGAACATGGTATTGAATGGTCGAGCAGAGGCTCGATGGCGCCATGGCTTCGATGAGGGAGGTGCTGAGGGGAAACGTCTTGGTGCTGACGTTGGGCACCGTCATCCGCCAGCTCAGCCTCTTCATAACCTTCCCCTTCTTCAGCCTCTACATCCGTGTCCTCGGCGGCTCCAACGTCGCCATAGGGCAGGTGAACGCCCTCCGCCCCCTCGCCGCCATGTTCGTCTACCCCATCGCAGGGGTCCTCGCCGACAGCTACGGGAGGGTGAAGATCATCGTGACCATAGGCTACCTGAACGCCGCCCTCTATCTCCTCTACATGCTCGCCCCAGACTGGAAGTACCTCGCCGCCGCCACACTCCTCAGCGGCCTCCTCGTCTTCACCTTCCCCGCATCCTCGGCGCTTCTGGCCGACTCACTGCCGCCCCGGCTAAGGGGGCGGGGCTACGCCGCCATCACCGCAATCCCTGGCTTCGTCGGCATCCTCTCCCCCTTCATAGGCGGCTACCTGATAACAGTCTACGGCGATGAACGCGCTATGAGGCTCCTATACGGCGTTACCGTCGCCGCGACGGCGCTGATAGCCACCATAAACCTGAAGTTCCTGAAGGAGACCCTGAAGCGGCCGACCAGCGCCCATGTGAGCCTCGCACGCGTGGTCCGCGGCTCCTACAGGAGCGTCTTGGAGACGCTGAGGTGGATGCCCCAAGGCCTCAGGTTCTATGCCCTCATCCTCGTCCTCGGCCTGTTCTTCAACTCCCTGACAGAGCCCTACTGGGTCGTCTACGCAACTGATATGATCCGCCTCAGCGAGTTCGAGTGGGGGAGCATCCTGCTCCTCGCGAACTTCGTCCAGTTTTCCCTCTCGCTTCCAGCGGGGGCACTCATCGACAGATACGACAAGAGGAAGACCGTCGCGCTAGCGCTGGCCCTGGGGGCGCTCTCCGTCTCCTCCTTCCCCTTCTGCGGGGGCTTCATCGGGACGCTGCTGGTCTTCATGCCCCTCGCCGTAGCCAACGCCTTCCTTGTCCCGGCGGCGGGCGCCCTGATGGCCGACATGGTGCCAAGGGAGAGAAGGGGATCAGCGATGGCCGCCCTCGGCAGGGGTATGCTCTTCGTCAACTACAGGGGAGGCGGGGGCGGAGGTCCCGGCATGGGCTTCCTCCTCACCTTCCCCGTCGTCCTCGGCTTCCTCATCGGAGGCTTCATCTACGAAGCCGGCCACCACTACCCTTGGCTGCTCCTCGGCGCCATCCTAGCGGTCAACGCGCTGCTCTCCGCCTTCTTCATCGCTCCGCCAGAAAGGGAGAAGCAGTAGCCCTGCTCGGTCTCGAAAATTATTTGGAATTCTTTCAAGAGCATGGGGGCAGGGACACCTTTGGTTGACATCCCCATCAAGGGTCGGCATCGTCTCCACTATGGAGGGAGCCAACGCATCAATCAGTGATGGCGCCGTAGCCGTCGCAGAAGCTTGAGGATCAACTCTGGGCTCAGCTTCGACAGCCCGCTATAGAGACCGTCAAGGCGTTCAAGGAGACCTTCGGCCTCGTAGCTCTTGCGCAGGAGGAAGGGGGTGATGAGGACGGTGATGCAGACGACGGCGACGAGGGTTGTGTAGATATCGCCGGTGAGGATGCCGTTGGTGAGGCCGACGCTAGCGATGACGAAGCCGATCTCGCCGCGGCTGATCATCCCCAGGCCGATCCTCAGCCCACGCCTCGGATCTTTGAGGAAGAAGCTGGCGGGGACCCCGCAGCCGACGACCTTGCTGAGGATGGCGACGAGGGTAAAAACGAATACGAGCATGAGGTTCCCCGAGAGGAAAGCTTTGGGATCGATGCCCGCCCCCATGACGACGAAGAAGAGGGGGACGAAGACTAGCTCGATGTTGGCGATGAAGCTCCTCACCTTCTCCAGCGACCTCGAGCTGGCGATGGCCATGCCCGCGGAGAAGGCGCCGACCAGGGGCGAAAGCCTAAGGACGCTTGCGAGGACCGCCGTGCCGAAGCAGACGAGGATGGCCATCGACTCCAGGACGCCGGCCCCTATCTTCTCTGTCCTGTCCAGCACCACAGGGATGAAGTAGACGCCGACGAGGAGGATGAGGAACCAAAGGACCAGGGAGGAGACGGCGAGCTGCGCGACGGATAGCGGACTAAGCGGCGCACCCTTCCTCACATAGGTCAGGATGACTGTGAGGATCGTCAGGGCGAGGATATCGTCGACGACGGCTGCATTGATTATGACCTTCGCCTCCTGTGTATCCGCCTTCCCCAGCTCCCTCATCGTCAGCGTGGAGACTGCGATGCTGGTCGCCGACAGTGTGCCTGCGATGATCATGCCGACGGCCCAGCCGTATCCCAACATCACAGATACGATATACACAATCATGTAGCTGAAGACGACGTCCACGACGCCGGTGACGAAGCTGCACACCCCAACGCTTCGGAACTCCATGAAGGTCATCTCCAGCCCGGAGGAGAATAGGATGAGGACGGCTCCGATCTCGGCGAAGACATAGATGAGCTCGTTGAAGTCGATGAGGGGGCGCCCGCCGACGAGGATGCCGCCCAGCATGTTCGGACCGAAGATGGCCCCCGCGACGAGGATGCCCAGGACCTTCGGCGCCCTCAGCCTGGACGCGATCTCAGCCGACAGCTGGGCCAGGAAGAGCAGCAGGCAGAGGTCGACGACAGCCCTGTAGATGATGTCAGGCTCCATTCAGCAGAGATGGTGGCAACGGCCTATATGAGTCTTCAGAGAGCAGTTTCAGGCGATTTGAGGGGGAGAGGGGTGAAATCAGCCCTCATCCAGGCCGTAAAGGGTCGTCACATCCTCTTTCCTTAGCCACCTTAACCCTTTCCTTGATCTTCACCCCTTCGAAGGGAGCGGAGTTGACACCGTCCCGTAAAACATGGAGGCCTTGGAGTGCCCTCAGGGGGTGAGTGGTTTTATAAGCGGGCTTCGGCTGATTCGGTTTGATATGCTCCCGTCGATCGCCGTCGGCGCCGTCATCTACGCCTGTATACTATCCTCCTCTGCGTAGGCTTCTCCCTGACCCATATAATGGAGAAGTTCCCCAACTTCGCCCACGCCGAGTACGCCAGCATCGGCACCATGTTCACATACACATTCGTCCGGCTGTGGGGCTACAACCCTTACATCTCGTGGCCCTTCGTCTCCCTACTCGGTGGAGTGGTGGGCGTGTCGCTCTACCTCTAGGTGGTACGCCCGTTACAGAGGATAGGGAGTGGAGGGGTCATGCTAGCCTTCGCGATGTTCGCCCTCTCGCAAGTCCTGTCCGCCATCTTGGCAACCTACTCCTACTGGGTGATGAAGGCGTATGGGTTCAGGACGGGAGGCTTCATGCTGAAGGGCTACGATTTCATGCTGAGAGGCTACCCCGGCATCCTGTTCGTCGCGCCACTGACCTGCGTCGTACTCGTCGTCTCCCTCCACCTATTCCGAACAAGGGTCAAGTTCGGCATCGCGATGAGGGCCGCCGCGGAGGACCCTGAACTTTCCGTCTCCCTCGGCGTCAACATCTTCCGAATCCAACTCGCATCATGGTTTCTGACGGGCGCGATGGCAGCACTAGCCGGGGCCGCCCTCCCCCTCTGGCTGCCAACCCGCCTAGGCAGATCCGACGCGCTGCTCATAAGAATCATCGCTGGCAGCGTCGTCGGCGGCCTCGACATCATCTACGGAGCCATCGTCGGCGGTTTCGCCGTAGCCCTCGCCCAGAGGGTGCTGTCATCCATTTTGATCCGAGCCTTCGGCGTCTGGATCGGCGGATACGAGCCGATGGTTCCCATCATCGTGATCGTCGCCATCCTCCTCACCGCGCCGAAGGGGATAACGAACATCCTCAATAAGTAGCACACCTCCCTCAGAAGGGTGCGTAAACCCTAACCCGCATAGTGGCCTAAGCGGGTAACCCCCGCCTTCATCAGGCTAGGCGGCGCCTATCAGAGCTTTTTTGAACATCTTCGGAGAAAGGCAAGCATAACCAAAGGTGGCTCCCTTGATAGACTATGAAGGGTATGTGCTGGGTGTCGACGGCGGAGGCTCCCAGACCAGGTGCGTCGTCGCCGACCTCTCCGGCAGGCTCCTCGCCACGGGGGCCGCCGGCCCATCAAACCCCCTTACAGTCGGCGTCGATGCCTCCGGGGATGCCATCTCCGAAGCCGTCGAGGCTGCCGTCCGTCGATGCGGCGTCCGGCAATTCAGGGCGGCTTGCCTCGCCGTTGCCGGCGTAGAGAGGCCCTGCGGCCGTGAGGCTCTCCAACGAAAGGCGGCTGCCCTAGGCATCGCTGAAAGGGTCCTCGTGGTGCCCGACGCGGTGGCGGCCTTAGCCGGGGCAACTGGGTGCGGCGTCGGAGTCGTGGTCGTGGCTGGCACCGGCTCCATCGCATACGGCGTCAACGCAGAGGGCGAGACATCAAGGGCGGGCGGCTGGGGATGGATTTTGGGCGATGAGGGGAGCGGATACGACATCGGCAGGAGGGCGATGGTGGCGGCCCTCAGGGCCCACGA
>CAZWKG010000025.1:8020-9589 GCA_964634705.1 uncultured Candidatus Bathyarchaeia archaeon
GGAGCGGATACGACATCGGCAGGAGGGCGATGGTGGCGGCCCTCAGGGCCCACGACGGACGAGCCGAAAAGACCATGCTTATAGACAAGTTGAAGGCGGAGCTGGACCTCGGAGACCTGAGTGAACTCATCGACCGCCTCTACGTGACAGGGATGAAGAGCCACGAGGTCGCAGCCCTCGCCCCCATCGTGGCGGAGGCAGCGGAGGAGGGCGATGAAGTGGCGGCTCACATCCTGACCGAGGCGGGGGAAGAGCTGGGTCGCGCCGCTGTAGCGGTCATACAGAGGCTGCGGCTGAGGGGGAGATTCACAGTGGCTCTGACAGGCGGTGTCTTCCAGCTGAGCGAACAATTACGGGCCGCCTTCTACGAGACCGTGAGACGGGCGGCCCCGGAGTGCTCCATCAAACCGTCCCGTTTCGAGCCCGCCGTCGGCGCCGTCCTCCTCGCGCTGCAGGAGGTGGGAGTGGAGGTGGACGGGGCCTTACTAAGGCGGGTTGAGGCCCGCCGCCGAGACTTTGGATTGTGATGAAATGAGTTACTCGCCTACCGAAGATAGGAACCCCCGGTCCATCGGAATAGACGAGAAGACTGTCGAGGAAATATTGAAGATCATAAACTCCGAAGACGAACTCGTACCCGCCGCAGTCGCAAGGGAGATACCGAGGATCACGGAGGCCGCGGAGGCTGTGGCATCTGTCATCGACGGCGATGGCCGCGTCTTCTTCGCGGGAACTGGAACGAGCGGTAGGCTCGGGGTCATCGAGGCGGCGGAGATGCCGCCCACCTTCGGTGTGTCCACTGAGAGATTTCAGGCCGTCATAGCCGGCGGACCCCAGGCGGTCTTCCAATCCATGGAGGGAGCTGAGGACGACGAGAACGCAGGAGGCAAAGCTCTCGACGAACGCGGCTTCGGCTCAGGCGATCTCTTGGTCGCCCTATCGGCGTCTGGGAGCACACCCTTCGTCATCGGCGCCCTGAGGAGGGCTAGGGAGAAGGGGTCCAGAACGGTGGCGGTCACTTGTAACCCCAATTCTCCTGCCGCCAATCTGGCGGATGTCGTCATCACGCCCGAGGTGGGCGCCGAGGTGGTGGCGGGCTCGACGAGGATGAAGGCCGGCACGGCCCAGAAACTCGTCTTGAACATGCTGACCACGGCCGCCATGATCAAGCTCGGCAAGGTCTACGATGGATACATGATCGATGTCCAGCCGAGAAGCCGGAAGCTGAGGGTGCGGGCTCGGCGCATCGTCTCGGCCATCGCAGAAGTGTCGGCAGAGGAGGCGGAGGAGGCGTTGGATCGCGCAGACGGCGACGTGAAGGTCGCGGTCCTCTTGGCGAAGACCTGTGCCACCCCGGAGGGGGCCCGGCGCGTCCTCTATGAGGCAGGCGGCTCCCTGAGGAGGGCCCTCAACGCGTTGAGGTGGATGCGGTGATCCCTGAGCGGGGCGTCTCATACTACGGCGTGATGCACCCTGACAGGGCGGTGCAGGACTTTGATGAGATGCTGGACCACGGATGCAACGCCGTCCTCCTCGCCGTCTCCGAGTTCGACTGGTGGTTCTGGAGGA
>CAZWKG010000026.1:0-7648 GCA_964634705.1 uncultured Candidatus Bathyarchaeia archaeon
CCCTGAGTTCCGGGTCCTCCTTCAGCTCCTTGTTCGCCTTCGTCAGCACCTCGGTGCAGCCGTTGCAGACGGTGACGATGTCCAGCCCCATCTCCTCAGCTATGCATATGTTCCGCGCCGCCACCGCCAGAGCCGTCTTGTGGTCCAATGTCTCCAGGTAGGTGGTGCCGCAGCAGCTTGAACCCGGCATGTCCACCAGCTCGACGCACAGCCGCTCGGCCACCCTACGGGTCGCCAGCTCGTAGCCCCCCAGCCGGGCGAGGGTCGTGCAGCCTACGAAGAAGGCGTACTTCATCTCAGCGGCCTCCCACGAGTTTGAGGAAGCCCGTCTTCCTCATTATCGCCTCGACCTCGTCCACCTCTGGCTCGGGCGCAGGGGGCAGCCCGTCGTCCTCCCTCATCTCGTTCTCGAACTCTCCGATCTCGTAGATGTACCCCATCTCGGCGATGCTCTTCATAAGCGCCCTGTAGGTTGGGTGGAGGATGCCATCCTCCAGCGCCATCTTTCGCAGCGCCGACACGATCTCAGAGACCCGGACCTGCTCGGGGCAGCGCTCGTAGCATGTGTAGCAGCCCGCGCAGAGCCAGACGGTGTCGCCGCCCAGCAGTCGGTCCTTCTGGCCGTAGACGGCGAGCCTCGCAATCCGCATCGGCCTGAACTCGTCGACTCGCTTGGCGACGGGGCAATCGGCGGTGCATGTGCCGCACTGGTAGCAGAGCATCAGCCTCTCGGCGCCCGGCATCTCCATAAGCCGCCGCCTGAAGTCGATGTTATCCTTCGAGATCCTGATCACCTTTGCCTCAGTCAAATCAATCACCATCCCTCATCACAGCCTCTTCTGTTGCATTCAACCTCAATCACCTACGAGGGTGTTGATGACGGCGTACACCTGCCTGTCCGTGTAGCCCATTACGTCTATGGCTGAGCTTCTGCAGATCGCTGCGCATGCCCCGCATCCCTTGCATATGGCGCTGTTCACTTTGGCTACCCCCTCCTCTTCATCGATCTCCACTGCGTTGTAGGGGCACACAAGCACGCAGAGGCCGCATCCACTGCACCGGTCTTTGTTGACCGTAGCCGTTATACCCTCGGCCTCGATCTCGTCCTTCGACAGCAGAGTGCACGCCCTGGATACGGCTGCCTTCGCCTGGGATATGCTCTCCTCCATGTTCTTCGGCGAGTGAGCCATACCGCACACGAAGACCCCGTCGGTGGCGAAGTCCACGGGGCGGAGCTTCACGTGTGCCTCCAGGAAGAAGCCGTCCTCATTCAATGGAACCTTCAGCATCTTGGACAGGCGTTCGTTGTCCGCGGGGGGCACCACTGCGGCGCTCAGCACGATAATGTCGGCATCTATCAGGAGTTGTTCCCCGATGACCGGCTCGAAGACCGAGACCTCCAGCTTCTCCTCCCCTCCATCTGACCTGTATTTGGATACTTTCGGCTTGTCCTCCTCTTCGTAGCGGATGAAGAAAACCCCAGCCTCCCGGGCCCTTCCATAGTGTTCCTCCATCAGGCCGTATGTCCTCACATCCCGGTAGAGGATGAACACGTTCGCCTCCGGATCAAACTCCTTTATCTTAAGGGCGTTCTTGATGGCTTCCCCACAACAGACTCTGCTGCAGTAGGGGCGCTCCTCGTCCCTCGACCCCACGCATTGAATCATAACCACGTTGCCAAAACCATTATTGTTGTCGCCTGTTGCGAGTTGCTCCTCCAGCTCCAGCTGCGTCACAACCCTGTCATCTTCTCCGTACAGATACTCGTTAGGGTGATACTCTTCGCCTCCGGTGGCAACGATGATAGCCCCGTGCTCCAGCTCCTTTTTCGCTCCGTCGCCCGAGTTGGATACTACGGTGCTCTTGAAGTTACCAACGTAGCCGGATGTGTCTTCCACCTCGGCGTCGAGGAAGACACGTATGAGCTCGTTCCCCTCCACCTTTTCGACCAGATCCTTAAGATACATCTGCGGGTCGTCGTTGTCGAGCGTGTAGTGTATTTTCCGTAGGAAGCCTCCGAGCTCTTTATCCTTCTCGACTAGGTAGACCTCGAAGCCCTGCTCGGCTAGGGTTAACGCGGCTGTCATCCCAGACAGGCCGCCCCCTATCACAAGGCCTCGGGGGGTGACAGGCAGCATCGGCCTCTCCAGGGGTACCAGTCTCCGGGCCTTGGCCACCGCCATCCTGACCAGGTCCTTCGCCTTCTCGGTTGCGGCCACGGGCTCCCGCATGTGAACCCAGGAGCACTGGTCCCTGATGTTGGCCATCTCGAAGAGGTACCTGTTGAGACCCGCCTCCCTGATGGTCTCCTGGAAGAGGGGTTCATGGGTCCTAGGTGTGCATGAGGCCACTACGATCCTGTTGAGACCGTGCTCCTTGATGGTCTGCTTGATCTTCTCCTGGGTGTCGGAGGAACATGTGTAGAGGTTTTCGCAGGCGTAGACGACGTTGGGCAGCGTCTCAGCGTATCTCACGACGCTGGGGACGTCGACGACCCCGCCTATGTTTATTCCACAGTGGCAGACGAAGACCCCTATCCTGGGCGGCTGATGCCACACGTACAGCTCTTCCGGGTACTCCTTTCTCTTTACTAGGGTTCCCCGCACAGAAGACAGTAACTCACCTACGCATGAGGACGCGGCGCTGGCCTGAGTCACCGTCTCGGGGATATCCTTGGGCGAGGAGAACATGCCGCAGACAAATATCCCAGGCCTAGAGGTCTCTAGGGGATTGAAGGTATGCGTTTCGCAAAAACCATACTCGTTCAGTTCAACCCCAAGTTTATCCGCCAGCTCTCTGACGCTGTAGGAGGGCGTGAATCCGACTGAGAGGACGACCATGTTGAACCTTTCACGTTTCACTTCGTCGTCCTCACAGTAGGTGATGTAGAGGTCGTGGGTGTCCGGCTCCTCGTCCGTGTTCGACACCCTGCAGCGGACGTATCTGACGCCGTACTCGTTCTTCGCCCTTTCAATGTACTTGTCGAAGTCCTTCCCGTAGGCCCGCATGTCCATGTAGAAGATGGTGGGTTCGATGGCGCTCATGTGCTCCCTGGCGATGACCGCCTCCTTGGTGGCGTACATGCAGCACACAGAGGAGCAGTAGGCGTTTCCACACGTGGCGTCCCTTGAGCCGACGCATTGTATGAAGGCGACTTTCTTCGGGATCTCCCCGTCCGAGGGTCTCTGTACACATCCCATGAAGGGCCCTGAAGCACTCAGGATGCGCTCGAACTCGATGCTTGTGACAACGTTGGGGTACCTCCCATAGCCGTACTCGGATCTGACGCTGGGATCGAAGGTTTCTATGCCGGGGGCTAGGATGATGGAGCCGACTTGGATCGTCGTCTCCGTGTCCTCCTCATCGTAGCGTATGGCATTGGCCTTGCAGACCTCGCTGCAGATTCCGCAGCCTATGCATTTCTCCCTGTCGATTGTGAAGACGAGGGGCACCGCTTGGGGGTACCTGATGTATATGCTGTGACGGGGGCTCAGGCCTTCGTTATATTCGTCTATGGCTTCGACGGGACACTTCTGGGCGCAGATACCGCAGCCTGTACACTTGTCCGGGTCGACTCTCGTCGCCCGCTTGTTGAGCGTCACCTCGAAGTGGCCCTCTTCTCCCTCCACCTTCACTAGGTCCGTGTAGGT
Organism: uncultured Candidatus Bathyarchaeia archaeon; assembly: GCA_964634705.1. Classification (GTDB taxonomy): domain Archaea; phylum Thermoproteota; class Bathyarchaeia; order TCS64; family TCS64; genus CAZWKG01. The sequence goes on from CAZWKG010000026.1 coordinate 3,651, forward strand.
GATAACGTCGATGTTAGGATGCCTTCCGGCTTCTACCAGCTTTGGGGCGAGGATGCACATGGCGCAGTCGTTTGTCGGGAACGTCTTGTCGAGTTGGGTCATGACCCCGCCTATGCTGGGAAGCCTCTCAAGCAGGTGAACCTTGAATCCGGATTCTGCGAGGTCCAGGCTAGCCTGGATTCCTGCTATGCCTCCGCCTACGACCAAGACCGCCCCTATCTTCTCCCTCATCGCTGCACCTCCTAGGCTCTATATAGCGGGGTAGTCCCCTCGATGCGGTCCAAGTGAACTATGCCCATCTGTCGCATAGCTACGATCTGACGGAGAACGCTCCTCGCATCCAAGCTTAGCCTGTGGGATAGTTCCTTGACGGACAGCGGAGTTCTCAGCAATAGACGTATCCTGTGCCGGAGGAACTCTGTCTCAAGGGCCTCTTCCTCAAACTCTTCGAATTCCAGCGGCGGGAGTTGCTCCCCGTAGACATTCCCCTTCTCCGTCAACTCCAGCTCTTTACCGACCAAGGCCCTAATCCTGAAGTCTTCGACAACGGCCTTGGCTGCCAGAATCCTCTCGCGAAGATCCTGGTCGATATGATCTCCGGAAAGTGGGGATGATCCCAGTTTTCCTATCAGATCCGCAAACTCTTGAACTAAAATCATGAATCGGCCTTCATCCTCAGCTGAAGACCGTTTGAGTTCTAGACGTTCCGGCTGGAAACCTGCCAGTTCAAAGAGCTTTTTAATCATCTTCGCCTTGCGTTCGGCGTGGAGATTTCCTTCGATGAAGTGACAGTTCTTAGGCTCGCAACCCACGATGAGGACGCCGTCGAAGCCCCTTAGAAAGGACTCTAAAACGACGACGGGGTCGATTCTGCCCGTGCATTTCACCTTCACTGTTTGGACATCGACGGAAGGTGTTGGGTGAAGCTTATCTGTGATCTCGTTTGGGTTGACCGCCCAGTCGCATACGAACAGAACGGTTCTAAGCTTAGCCTCATCCATCCTCTTCGTCTCCTACCGGGCTAGGATCTCTACGAGGCCTTTGTCTGATAGATTTCCCATTTTTATGGCCCTCTCGGGGCAGCTCGCAGCGCATGTGCCGCATCCCTTACAGACCTCCTCATCGACCCTTGCGACGCCCCTTTCGTCTTTAGACATGGCGTTGTATGGACAGACAGTTACACATACGCCGCATCCGGTGCAGAGAGACTCGTCGATCTCGGGGCAATCAGCCTCGCAGAACCCCTCTTCGACCAAGCATTCCGAGCACGGGCCGCAATGGAGGCATCTATATGCTTCCGTGATCCCGGTGACTTTATCGAATCCGAGTTCGACCTCGTTAAAATTGTCCAGCCTCTTCTCCAGCGGTAGAAAAGACGGCCTCTGACTGGGCCTTTTTTCGATCGCCTCCCATTCTGTCGCCCAGGTTTTTTCTTCGATCTCTTTCTCTCTCCAGGTTGAGAGGTCGGCTCCCTGTAGGTGTATGTCGATGGTCGATGCGGCCCTTTTCCCCGCGGCGATTGCATCGATGACCGATGCCGGGCCGGTCACAACATCCCCTCCGGCAAACGTGCCAGGCATATTCGTTTGGAGGGTAATGGGATCGACCTCGATGATGTTCCGCCGGCTCACCTCTATCTCCTCGGGGAGGAAGGTGAGGTCAGGGGTCTCGCCTATGGCGATTATCACGGCGTCGATGGGCATTGTATGCTCGGAACCCTCTATTGGGATCGGCCTACGTCTACCAGTCTCATCAGGTTCTCCGAGGCGCATCTTGATGCATTCGATCGCCTCAACCCTTCCGCTGTCACCGAGTATCCTCGTCGGATTCGATAGTAACTTTAATTTCACGCCCTCAAGCTCGGCCTCCTCGACCTCCTTGGGATGGGCGGGCATCTCTTCCCTCGACCTTCTATAGATGATGGCCACTTCGCTTGACCCCAGTCGGAGGGCAGTTCTAGCGGCGTCGATAGCGACGTTCCCTCCCCCGATTACCGCGACCCTCCCATTGAGACGGGTTCTCTTCCCGGTCCGTACATCGCTTAAAAACTCTAACGCATGGAATACGCCTTCAGAATCCTCGCCTTCGATCCCCATAAATCGGCTCCTCATGGCCCCGACGGCGATGAAGACAGCCGAGTATCCTTTCTTCCATATCTCCTCGAACGACAGCTCCTTCCCGATGGTGGTGTTGGTTCGAATCTCCACCCCGGAATCTACGATATAGTTTATCTCGGCGTCGAGCACCTCCTCAGAAAGCCTGTATCTGGGGATGCAGTATCGCAACATCCCACCCGGTTTTGGATGGCTCTCGAAGACGGTTACAGAGTAACCCTTCTTCACGAGTTCGTAAGCCGCGGTCAGCCCCGCCGGCCCTGAGCCGATGACGGCGACCTCTTCCTCATGCGTCTTCGGCACCCGTTCAGCGCGTGTCTCCCTCTCTAGGACGAACTCTGTATCCGAGACCAACCGCTTGAGCAGCCGGATGCTAACGGGGGCGTCGATGTTGCTCCTATAGCAGGCTTCCTCACAGGGGCTGAAGCAGACTCGGCCGCAGACCGCTGGGAAGGGGATTGATCGCCTTATGACTTCAAGGGCTTCCTTTAATCTCCCCTGAGATATCAGCGAGACGTAAGCCTGGATATTGACGTTCGCAGGACACGCCACCCGACAGGGTGGAAAACACTTCTTCTCGGGCTTTTCTGAGAAGGAAGGAGGATCACTTGACAAATTAGAGCCCAAAGGCCTCAACCATGAACCTTTTTATCCCATCAATTGGCTAGCGCTCGCTTTAAAATGTTACTATAAGAAGTTAAGTTGGGTTTCATCTCGGAATTTAGTGTTGATCTTACCTCTTATCCTAGTCTTCTCGATATCGTTAAAGCTGTGGTTGCTTCAGGGGACCTTCAGGTCTAAGATATCCATTATGATTATGGTGGCCTCATGTGCTATCTTCTTCACTTCATCTGATAATCTCAAGCCTGGATGTTATCTCTTTGGGCTTTAATCCCGCCGCGTTCTCATGAACATCCGTCTACTTATTCGGCTAACTATCATAGAGTTCTTATTTAATCATGTTCGAGTATGATACGGGTTATGACCCTTGTTGACGGTCGCGATCATCGGGAAGACGAATGTGGGAAAGACGACGCTGTTCAACGCGGCGACCCTCCTGAACGCTGAGATATCCACCTACCCCTTCACCACAAAAGAGGCCAACGTGGGCACCGCGTACGTCTGCGACGTCTGCGTATGCAAGGAGCTAGGGGTCGAGGACAACCCTTTGAACTCCGCCTGCATAGACGGATGGCGATATGTCCCCATAAGGATCCTTGACTTGCCTGGGCTGGTGAAGGATGCCTGGGTCGGCCGGGGGCTGGGCAACCGGTTTCTCTCCGTCATAGGCCAGGCCGACGCCATGATCCATGTGGTCGACGCCTCAGGCTCGGTCGACGCTGATGGAGTGCTGACCAAACCCGGGAGCGGCAACCCTGTCCAGGATCTCCTTGACATAGAGATGGAGATCGAGAGGTGGATCGCGGACATCATCACACGGAACCGCCAACTCGTCATACGCGAGTCAGCCCATCTATCCCTAGGGGAAGCCCTGGCGAAAGCACTGTCGGGGATAAAGGCAAGGCGGCCCGAGATAGTTCAGGCCTTGAGGAGCACGGAGCTTGAGGAGGTGCCCTTCAAGGATTGGAGCCTCGACCAGACGCTTCGGTTTACCGCTGATCTGCTCCCCCTAATCAAGCCCACCCTCATAATCGCGAACAAGATGGACCTCCCCACCGCTGACGAGAACCTCGAGATGCTGACCGAATACCTCAGCCACAGCCTGGTAGCGGCCTGCTCCGCCGAGGCGGAACTCGCCCTCCGGAGGGCTGAGAAGATGGGGTTGTTACACTACACGCCCGGCGAAGAGAAGTTCAGAATTGCGGAAGATGCCCGGATCACGCCGGAGCAGAGGAGAGCCCTGGATTACGTTGAGCGGAGGGT
>CAZWKG010000026.1:7748-9567 GCA_964634705.1 uncultured Candidatus Bathyarchaeia archaeon
CTACTCTGACGACGGCTTTGATGAGCGTATCCAGCGGCTCGCAGCCACCAGGGGGCGGATGCCCCGCCTCTTTGCCGTCATCGTCAGCAGGAAGAGGACACAGCCGGGCAGGAGGAGCCCCATGAACTCGGTGAAGGCCTCGTAGAACATAGGCGTCTCCTTCATCAGCAGCCATGTGATAGGGACTGTGCTCCCCCGCACGTCCCACCACCTGCTCGGCGTGATCCCGCTTACCCACCACACCATGTCGCAGCCAAGGGGGATCATCAACAGGACGAAGTCCCATAGCCAGAACATGAGGCAGAGGTCGTCGTCCCTGAAAGCGAGGGGCGCCATAAAGCACCCGACGTACCAGCAGGCCAATGCGAAGAGCTCGATATTAAAGAGGTATCCGTCTGTGAACCAGAAGGAGATGTAGACGACGGGCGCTGCGAGGAAGAAGAAGAGGGAGACCCATGGAAATCTTCCATCCGCATCGTCCTCTGCATTTCCGCTTTTGATGGGCATAAGGTAGTCGGCAAAGAACACGATGGCCATGAGGGAGGCGACGAGGAGGAGGCCCCCCGACGTCTTGATGAAGAGGGGGAAGTAGCCGAGGATAGGGACCCTGCCCACCACCCTGCCGATGACTCTGCTCTCTGGGACCGGACGGCTGTCGGAGACGGGGTTGTTGTCGCCCTTGGTTATGAACTGCCACCCGCCGACGTCCACAAGTCTCTCCACGGCCCTGTGGACGATGTACTCGTCAGCTGACCTGGGGCTTATGTAGACGAGGATGGTGCCTTCGGGCGGGGGGGCAGCCAAAACCTCGTCGAAGTCATCTATCTGGCCTACGAGGATGAAGTCGCCGACGCCCAGGGTCGGGACCATGCTCTCGGAGACGACTACCATCAAGGGGTACTTGGTTCCCAGCGTCGCCCTGAGGAATTGGAAGCCACCGAACAATACGGCCATTAGGACGATGAAGATGGCGATGTACTTTGCCAACTCTCTCCTTCCGTCATCCAAGTCGAAGCCCCGTCTCATGTGCTGGGTCCTGTGTCGGCGTCGCCGGCGTTCGCCATGATCCATTCCGTGAGCTGACGGCAGTTGATGGGCGACCTTGAGCCCCCGGTGACGCACTTGTCGATCTCATCGCATCTCAGGCACGGGCAGCCCCTGATGGAGTCGAGGGTGACGGGCTGCCTTATCGATCGGAGCCTGTAGGTCCAGCGGCCGTTGTTGAGCACCTTGCGGCGTTCTATGATGCCCTTCTCCTCGAATTTCAGCGCGAGCCTCGATCCCTCACGGCTGCTGACTCCGAGTTTCTTCCACATCTCGCTCTGTAGGATGCCTTCCTCCTCGGCGTCGAAGATGAGCTGAAGCGCCCTGTGCTCTAGTTCGTTGACTCTCCGCGACACGGCTCAACCTCGCTGGACGTTCTCTTTTAATCGTAGTAGATGAGGCTCTCCTCTTCGAGGATGGCGTGGAGCTTCTCGACGGCCTCTTGGACCATCCCCTCATGCTTGGCGCCGGTGCAGACTAGCTTGCCGCTGGCGAAGAGGAGCATCACCACTTTGGGCTCGGCCATCCTGTATATGAGGCCGGGGAACTGCTCGGGCTCGTACATCACGTTCTCCATGACGTTGGCCGCCGTCTCCAGGTCGATCTTCCCCTGGAGGTTGGCGGAGGCGACGATGTTCTGGATGACGATCTCGGGCCTCCCGAGTATTATGATGCCGCTGTTCTTCAGCTCCCGCACCACCTTCTTCACGGCGCTCTGGGCCTGCTTCTCCGACTTGGCGCCCGTGCAGACCATCTTACCCGAGCCGAAGATGAG
>CAZWKG010000027.1:0-9246 GCA_964634705.1 uncultured Candidatus Bathyarchaeia archaeon
CGAGGCCCCTATCAACCCCGTGCCGGAGAGGGCCCCAGCCCCGAAGATGAGGGGGGCATCCGGGTCGTAGGGGCTCTGATTCTGCTCGCTGTGGTCGAAGAACAGCCTCGCGTTCCCTCCTCTGCCGCCGAGATATAGCCTAGCCGCGTCGGTCCAAGGCGTCGTCGAGATCTTTCCCGTCGTCAGGTTGATGTTCAGGGTCTTGCCCGCCCAACCGTAGACCAATCAACTCGCCGCCAATTATCTGAGCCCACTATACTCATTTAACTTTCGGAGTGATCTGCATAATGGTGGGCATAGGTCTGGGAAACGAACTGACATTCTCGATAGGACATTCCTTCGACGGGCATTTAAGATCGCATGTCAAATAGTCTGAGAAGGAGTAGACGTATGGCATTTACAAGAGAGACGGGTCTTCCGTCTTCATTCATGGAGAAGTTGTTGAGGACCTTCGGAGAGGAGAAGGTTCTCACGGACATCGAGGACCTATATGTCTACTCTTTCCATGGGGAGTTCTGCATACGACGCCGCCCCACGCCTTCGGCCGTCTTGAGGCTACACTCTGAGAGCGAGGTGAAGGATTTGATGAGGCTCGCTGAGGCGGAAAGGGTCCGGGTGGTCAGAAACGACAGACCCTTTGAAGAGGCTGGGCCGACGGAACAAGACGTCCCTGTTTTACTAATAGACGCCAGAGGCCCGCTTGATGGGGCGGATCTGAGGGAGAAGTTGTCGGAATTGGGGGAACTCGTCGCGGAGGGGAAGGAAGGGCTTAAGATTGCCCCCTCATTCCTACGCTGGTTCATCTCCTCCCTGAGAACGAAAGACGGTTACCGTATCAGAGAATTCCCCGACTGTGATGACGGCTATTGTGCTGTTCAGCCGTTCTTCGACGGCGTGGAGACCTGGTCATCAAAGGGGCGCTTGCTATTGACGAGGGGGCTTCTGAGAGGCGAGCTTACGCCTACGAGGAAGCTCATCGACTCCATCTACACCTGCACAGCCTGCGGCCAGTGCTACGACCAAGTCTCGTTGACAGGCCTGGAGGTGAACAACGCCATTGTCCAGGCCAGGCATGAGATAGTGAGAATGGGCGCGAGGCCGAAACCATGTAGGGTCTTAATGAAGAACATTCTGGAGGAGGGTAACCCGATGGGGATGTCATCCGAGGACAGATCTCTTTGGCTTGAGGAGCTCATCGACGAGTTCTCCTTCGACTGCAACGATGTTTTGTACTGGGCCGGGTGCTCCCCTAGCTACCGACTCCCTGAAACCGTCAAGTCAACGGTCAACGTGCTGAAGAAGGCGGATGTAGACTTAGGGATGCTCGGAGATCGAGAGGGGTGCTGCGGCCTCATTCTCTACCTCGTCGGTCTGTGGGATGAAGCCAGAGAGAACGCCCTCCAAACATCGAGGATGGTAAAGGACTTGGGGGCAAGGGTGCTCGTCACCGGCTGTGCCGGCTGCTACTACGCCTTCACCCGGGTCTACCCTGAACATCTCAACATACAACTACCCCTCGAAGTACTTCACACTTCCCAGCTATTGGAGTCCCTGATCGACGACCAGCGCCTCAGACCGAGATGCGTGAAGATGAAGGTAACGTGGCATGACCCCTGCGACCTGGGCCGCCACTGCAAGGTCTATGAGGCGCCGCGCAAAGTCCTGAAGGCGATCCCAGGGCTGGAGCTTGAGGAGATGCTTTTGAACAGGGAGCACGCCACGTGCTGCGGAGCCGGGGGCGGCCTCTGGCTGTACGATGCGGATCTAGCCGAGAAGGTCGCACATTCGAAGCTCAACGAGGAGATCTCGCTAAGGGATATCAAAGGCGTCGTTACAGGGTGCCCAGCCTGCACCTTAAATCTCAGGTACGCAGCCCGATCCTTCAGCCATGAGATAGCGATCTACGACCTTGTGGAGCTAGTCAATCGAAGCTTGTAGTTTACGATGAAGTTGTTCGCATGTGCGCGAACATTAAATGTTCAGATGGGAAGGAAGAGGCGGAGCAGAATGAAGACGATGTAAGCTACAACGGCCGCGGCTGACGACCTCTTGACTGAGGACTTGTATTTGACGGAGACGGCGACGACCGTCAATGCGAAAGACCAGATCCCGAAGACCGTGAAGACTCCCAGCGCGTTGCTCATGAACTGTAAGGAGAAGGTACGGCCGAGGAATCGGGCTGCGATTAAACCAGTGATCTCCTCCTTGGAGATGGTGTAGGCGTCGATGAGTCTGAGGAGCTGCTGGATTATTAGGGGGATTGAGGCGAAGCCTGTGAGCGCCATCATCCGTTTTAGACTCCTCTTCCCCACTAGAAGTGAAGCAAAGAGATGGAGGAGCACCGATGATATCAGCCAGCCGGCGACAACCCTCAAGCCGCTGTTTAGCGCGGAGAAGGTCATGATGTTCCTTCTGAAGGTTTCGGTATCGGTATACGGGCTATGCCCGCCGGGCCACTCAGGCTCCTCTGGTAAATTGAAGGGGAGCTTCGAGGTGTACACGAAACCGGCCCAGGCAGAGACTGAGGCCATGATGATGATTAGAAGCATCCCCCTCCATAGGTCCTCACCCTGGATGGACTCGAACGCCTTTCTCGGGGAGGCCACACACCCCCAGACCTGCCTGAGGAGCCCTATCTTCTCTTCACTCATACCTCAAAGCCTCCACAGGTTTCAGTTTCGCCGCCCTCCAGGCCGGATAAAGCCCCGATAGGGTCCCAGTGACGGCGGAGAACGTCACCACGGCACCTCCAATCCACAGGGAGAAAGACGAGGTCATAGTGATGCCTAGGCTTAACTGGGCCACGGATGAGACGACCTGGCTGAGGGCGACGCCTAAGATGACGCCTATGACGCCACCCATGACGCCGGTGATAAGGGCCTCGGAGAGGAACGTGAGTAGCACGTCCATGCTCCTGGCGCCGATGGCCTTCAGGATCCCTATCTCTCGCGTCCTCTCCATGACGGAGATGGTCATGGTGTTGACGATGCCGACCCCTGCTACTACCAGGGATATGGCGGCGACGCCGCCGAGGACAGCCTCGATGGTGCCCAGCACCCTGCCCACGGTCTCCCGGAGGAAGCCAGAGGAGATGACAGTGACCTCCTCCCCCAGCTCGTCATTGATGGCATCTACGACAGCGTCAACCATGTCTATGCTGTCGGCCTCCACAGCTAAGCGTGTCACCTCGCTACCCATGCCGAAAAACTGCTGAGCCGAGCGGAGGGTGATGAAGACGATGTCGTCGGGGGAGGTGATCATGGCGCCGCCGACCCCGGACAAGACCCCGGCAACCCTGAACGTCGCCTTCTTAACCTCATCGCCGATCCTGGCCTCCAGGGTGATCCTGCTGCCCACCTTCGCTATGGGCTCCTCCTCCCCCGGCGGGTGGGCGACGTTGGCACCTAGGACCGCCGAGACAGCGTCGCTCCGCCTTAGGAACCGCCCCTCAGCGACCTCCATGGTTCTGACGACCTGCAGGTATTCTTCTGGGACGATGCCGACCACCCTGACGTAGTCAGAGTGGCCTCCAATGCTGACTAGGGTCATCCTGTCGATGATAGGCGTTACGACGGTGACGTGCGGGATTTTCGAGATCTTCTCCACGTCGCGCCACGTCAGCTCGCCGCCGCCCCCCAGGGCGAAGCCGCCAGTCGAGACTGAGAGGGTCGTCGGCCCCAAGAGCTCCATCTGCTCGGTGACCTCCTGTCTCATCCCCTGGGTTATGGAGACTAGGGCGGTGATGGCCGCGCCCCCTATGAGGATGCCGACGATGTTGAGAGCGAACCTGAACTTCCTCTCCTTCACACCCTCAGCCGCCATCGTTAGGATGTCCAACAGCTTCAACAGTATCCACCTACGGCAAGACGCCGAAGAGCCTTCTAAGCCAGAGCCAGAAGCCCTCCCAGATGCTACTCCGCACTTCAACTACCGACTGGGCCTCCACCACCGAGACGGGGAGTTCGATGATGGACCCGCATACCCGATTGAGGTCATCGAAGTAAGTCACATTCAACGACAGGCTGTAGACTCCGGGCTCAGCTCCGTCTTCTACAGCAAATTGGATATAGAAGGGGACCGGGCTGTCGGGGTCGATGGGGCCGATGTACTCGTGGCTCTCGAAGATCGCGGTGAAGGGGCTGACCTCCACCACGCCGATCTGGACGAAATCGACGCTCTCAGTCCCGATGAGCACGAGATCGGCCTCCAAGTCAGCGATGCCTCCCTGCTCAACCGTCACCTCAGGTGTGTTGAGGAACCTGAAGCTGACAATGCCCCTGACGCTGAGGGTCACGGTCTCAACAAAACTCTTCGGAATCCCGGCGGAGTCGAGGTAGCTGATGGTGACCCTGGCTGGGTACTGGCCCGACCCGGCTTCACCGTCTATCATGAGCCGGTAGCTGGAGATGGCTGTCTGGTTCGGCTCCAGATCCCCCAACGCCACCAAGGTCGGGGTCAGCGGAGAGATGCTGCTCCCTGGGTCGAAGGATATGAGCATCTTTACATCATGGGCCTCAGCCCCAATGCATGCGAGCTCAAGCTCTATGTTGATGGCGTCTCCAGGCCTGACAATCTCGGGCTCCGCCTCGAACATGCTTAGGACAACGGTCGTCTGCTCTTCCACCTCCACGGAGTCGACGTTCACACCTAGGGTGAAGGTTTCATGATAAATCTGACCGTCTCCGTCCTCGTAGGATACCGCCGCTGTAAGAGTGTAGACGCCGAGAGGCGCCGCCCTCGAGACCGCAACCGTCGACAGGTATTCGACGCTGTCGCTGGCGTTTAGTTGGCTGTGGGTGAACCGTGTCCCTTCGAGCATCGCGAGGTAAGGCGATGTGGAGGTGATGGTGGCGTCCACCTCGTAGACCAGCTCCTGGCCTATGTTACTCAGCGTGACGTTGACCCTGTTCTCGACCCCAGCCGTTAGGTAGGTATCCTCAACCTCCATGTTCAACTTCACCCGAGGCTTTGAAACCTTGTCGACGACGACGCCAAGCTGGAGGGTCACGGAGTAGGGCTGCACCGACCCGAGCTTGTACCTCTTGATGTACGTCAACTGGTATGTTAGCTGATACGTTCCCAGAGGCGTTTTGCTGTCTACGTAGATGATCGGATAATAAGTCTTCTTCTTACCGCCCTCGATCTCGTTGAATATCTTGTGTGCGTTATCGACTACCGAGATCCCCGGCGTGGACGCAGGCACAGACAGGACGGCTTCCACCTCGTATACGCTGAAGCTACCCGTATTCCTGATCTCGATCTCCAGCTGGTTCGCTTCCCCCGCCGTCATATAGACATCTCTCGCCATAACCCTCAGCAGAGGCGTATAATCCTCAGCGGAAAGAAAGGGGGTTGGATAGGCGAACGAGCATACGAGGAGCATAAGGATCAACAATGTCTTTCCGCGGCTCATCGATTTCACCTCAGCCTCTTCTCCCCTGCGATCTTCCCGTCCCGGATGTGGACTAGGCGATCCATCGTCTGCGCCACGTTTGGGTCGTGAGTGACTATGACGAAGGTCTTCCCCTGCTGAAGGTTCAGAGACCTCAGGAGCTGAATGATCTCGAACCCCGTCTTGGAGTCGAGGTTCCCCGTCACCTCGTCGCACAGCACTACAGAGGGGTCGTTGATGAGGGCCCTGGCGATGGTGACACGCTGCTGCTCGCCGCCGCTCAGCTGGGAGGGTTTGTGGTCGATTCTATCGGCGAGACCCACCAGCTCGAGTGTCTTCAAGGCCCTCTCCCTACGCTCCTTCCGGGGGACGCCGGCTATGGCGAGGGGGAGCTCGATGTTTCCGAGGGCGTCCCTCCTCGGGATGAGGTTGAACAGCTGAAATACGAAGCCTATCTCCCGGTTCCTCAGCTTGGCGAGATCGTTATCGCTGAGGGTTGAGATGTCGACGCCGTCGATGAGGACGCTGCCGGACGTAGGCCGGTCCAAGGCGCCGATCATGTTTAGGAGGGTCGACTTACCGCTACCGGAGGGGCCCATGATGGCCATGAACTCCCCCCTCTCGACGATGAGGTTTACGCCATTCAGCACCCTGAGGGGCCTCCCCGCCTGTCGATACTCCTTGACCAGGTTCGTGGTTTCTATTATGGCGTTCAAATCTCTCCGCCTCCCTTGATGTCCTCCATCATCCCCTCCACTGCTCTCAGCCTTTTCTCCAATAGCTTTCTAAGGCTTTGGAGGACCTCCAGCTTTGTGTTTTGGTCCATTTTCTCGTCGATGAAGTGTTCGATGTATAGAGGCGGCCACACATCCTCATCCGCCAGCGTCCTCAGCATCTCCATGATCCTGTCTTTCATGATCCTCGGCATCCACCTAGTTACGAAGGAGTAGTATCTGTCGGCGAACTTCAGGTCCTTCTCAAGCCGCTCTCCGATCAGCTTGAGGAGTTCTTCCCCTTTCTCCGTCAGGCTGTAGAAATCCTTGTTGTCTCTCACGTCGGTCTTCACGAAACCCCTGGCCTCGAGGCTCCTAAGGGCGGGGTAGATGGTCCCCGTTTTCGGCTCCCAGACGCCCCTGAACTGCTCCCTAAGCGCCTTCAGCATCTCATAACCGTATCTCGGGCCCTCCTTCAGCTGAAGAAGCATAAGGAACTGGAAGGGGCTAACCCGCCTCCTCCTAAACATGCCTACCCTCATCATAGTAGAAGTCAACTCAGTTGAGCTCTACCTATCAGCGTCGCATAAAAAGGTTGCGACTCATTCGTAAGCCCGACATTCATGTCGATTGCGCATCATTATCCGTAAATAGCAATTAATTCTACCAGAACAGGGCCGACGAGGGTTCCTGGCGTTCCGAGTGGCAAACTCCGACTAATTTAGCTTAAAATTGCTGCTCTCTGCCTCCTCGCTTACGATCGGTTTATCTTTTTGTTCCTTTACCCTCTACATGATTGTCATGACGTTCTGTATGAAGTGTGGTAAGGAGGTCCCAGATTATGCCCGGTTCTGTCCTCACTGCGGTTCACCTGTCGAGGTGTCACAGTGGGAGGAGTTCCAGATTTCCGCCGACGACCTCATCGGCAGGGTGAAGGAGCTGATACGGGAGGGGAACATAAGGCGCATCGTCGTCAGGAACGAGGAAGGAAAGACCCTTCTTGAGATCCCGGTGACCGTGGGGGTGATCGGTGCCCTCTTCGCGCCCTATCTCGCCGCCCTCGGAGCCATCGCCGCGATGGCCACCAGATGCACCATAGCCGTTGAGCGTAGGGAGTGACCCAGCCCCACCTTATTTCAAATCTCAAATTTCTCAACGATCCTGCGGCCCTCACCCTCACCGATGACAGCCACAACATGGATGTAGTGTTCTAAACCGCTGCCCCTGATCTTGCCCCCGAGGAGATTGTCAACTTGGAATACGCCAGCGGGGTTCGACATCTCGATGCGGATGGTGATGGGCTTCTCAACACCCTCTTCTATGCTGACCTTCTCGATGGACAGCGCCGATACGGAGTGGATGTTCACCTTCCCAGCCTCGAAGGGGATCCGTGCCCGACCTCGCTCCATGTCGAGAGCATCGGCGACCTTCACGACGCCGGCCTCGATGGTCAGCGGCCTGTTGGGTTCGTGGTGGCTGACGATGGCGTGGAAGACCTCTGACATGATGATGGCCGCCTCTTCTGGCGTGTAACAGACTGGGAGACAGCGATTCAGGATTCCCTGAGCCAGTGGGACGCTATAGACCTCGTGGTCGTCACGGACGGTGGACATGCCTAGGTCGTGCATGATGGAGGCGAGGACGACGACTACCTCCGCGTCCTCGATGGTCATCCCGTAGTCGACCTTGACGCTCGGCTCGACCCCCTTCTCCCCCAGCATCCTAAGAAGCTTCAACGCCCCGTTCGCCACAATCTTGACATGGACGGGGCCGTGGTCGTTGTAGCCCAGCCTGTCGATGGCGAGGACGTTGGCACACCTCCACAGCGTCTGAAGTTCGATGTCGCCGTCGACGAATCCGAGCACGGTCTCCAGTTTCTTGTTCCCTTTAACGGGGATGTTGAGTATGTTCGACATCCTTCTACCCGAAAAGCACTCGGCCCCGAGGTTTAAAAGTCTCTCCCGTCGACCGAGAAGTTACTCCAGATGCAGGTTCGGTCAGCGGATTTGATAGAAACGTTTCTATAGCGGTGAGCCGATTTAGACACCGTCGGTGGTTGAAATGGTTTACTGCTGGAAATGCGGGGCGGAGAACGAAGAAGACGCAGAGAGCTGCAAGAGCTGCGGCGCAAACCTCCGTCCACCCCCTAGGAGGGTGTATCGCAGGCGGTCTGAAGACGAACTCTGCTTCGTGCCGGGCCGCGGCGTCTACCTATTCGGAATCTTCTTAGGCATCCTCATTATCCTGGCGGGTGTCATCTCGCTTCTGGAACGCTTCGTCTGGTGGGCCTCGTGGGATAGGCTCTGGCCCTTCGTTGTCATCCTCTTCGGCCTCCTCATCATCGCCAGCGTCCTGTCTAGGAGATAGCACCATCGATCCTCTTTCTACGCATCGGTAGCCGCAGTCACAGCAGATCCTCTCGTGGTCCCAGCTCGAAAGCTGGATGCGCGTGAACATCCAGAAGACGCACAACCCGATAGCGATCAGGTCGAGCTCCAGGCTGCCAATTTCGTCGACACCGACGAGCACAAGGGCGAAGCCCGCGACAAAGGCCAAATTGAAGGCGGTCCGCAGAATGGGGATACTTGTTCTAAGCAGGGGGATATGGAGCAGACCGAGGACAACGCAGCCAAGGCCGACGAAAGACGTCGCCCAGGGATAGGTGAAGCCTGAAAAGAAGTGGAGGGAGGAGAGGATGAGCGCCGTGGACGCTCCAAGGAGGAGGCCAATGCAGCCGGCGCAGAAAGTTTTACCCTTGACGAGGAACTCGTGCCCTTGGAATTCGCCGCACCGAGGGTGGTGGCCGTGGACGACGCGTATGCCGAAGAGGTTTGAAATCCTAGAGGGGTCCAGCTCTTCGGGTCGGCTGTTTGACCGGAGGCATATGTGAGGGAAGAGCGTCGCCGAGGCGCCTAAGATGCAGAGAGCTGAGAAGAGGCTCCAGATATATATGGTTGCCGCAGGGGTTGAAGGCATACGTTGAGTCGTATTCAGCGAGACGGCGGCAAGGGCGACGCCAGCGAGGGAGATGACAAGCGAGGCGAGGGGCACGCCTCCTCCGGTTTTCCTTAGATGAGGCCCCTCAGCTGTCTCAGGAGGTTCTGGCTTGCTAGGTATCTGTAGGTCCTCCTCTTGAACCTG
>CAZWKG010000028.1:0-8938 GCA_964634705.1 uncultured Candidatus Bathyarchaeia archaeon
TTCCTGCCTATGACCGACCGGGGCCGTGGAAAGATGCGGTCGCCGTCTTTGTTGAAATAGCGGACGACATCTTCCTCGTCGACGAAGGAGATCTCGACGGGCAGAGAGTTCAGCACAGCCTCAAGAGTTTCCTTCGAGAGATTCTCGATCATATAACATCATCAGCCTCACATGATGGTAGCATATATTAACATATCGAGACAAGGACTGAATTGAGCAGATTGATTTTAAACGAAGATGAAAGGGGGATTCCTGAGGCTACTCGACGTATATGGCGGGCCTGTAGGGTTTGGCCTTCTCCGCCCTCTTTTCAGGATCCCTGATCCAGGGGTCACTCTCCCCCGAGACGGTGACCTCACAGCCGAACTCGGATTTGAAGAAGTCGGCGGCGTCCAGCAAGAGCTTGGTTTCGTTGACGACGTCCATCTCAAGCCTCCTCTTCGCCGTCTCGGCCGGCGTCCTCTTCACGTCCTCGATGATGCCCCGGGCGAAGGGTGGAACCTCCTTCACCCTCACCTTCAGCTCCTCGTCCTTGAAGCACTCCATGATTAGGGTTCCCACGTCGAAGGCGCCCTCCGCCGCCAGCTCCAGAGCCTTCAGGTAGACCTTCCACTTCCAGCCCGTGGACGTGTAGAAGTGGACTGTGGTCGGCTTGATCCTCGTCACCCGGATGATGCTCTGCACATCCTCGAGGCTCGACCGGACGATGGACTCCAGCTCCTCTAAGTCAGGCCTGACAAACGCCTCGTCAACCCTCGGCCAGGGTGCGAAGGAGACAAAGCCCTCCCCTCCCAACGATTCCCATAGCTCCTCGCAGAGGTGGGGCGTGAACGGCGCCAGCATCTTCACCTGGGCCTCTATCACGGTCCTCAACACGTGTTGGACGGCAAGCTTCCGAGACTCCTGGTGCCGTTGATTGGCGACCCGGCGAAGGTACCACTCCAGATCCTGGTTGAGGTTGTAGAGGGCGGCGTGGATGGTCTTCCTCACCTTCATCTCTGCCATTGCCTCGGTCGCCTCCCTAATGTACCCCTGGAGTCGGCTCGTCATCCATCGATCGACCTCCGCCAGCTCTGCCTCGCCAGCGCCGACTGTGGCTACCTCCATCGCCCGGGCGTAGAACTTTTCCAAGTTTTCCTGCATGGATCGAGCCAGTTCCGGGCTGAAGTCGGCGTCCTTCAGGGGCTCCGCCGTGATCATCAGCGACAGCCTGAGGGGATCCGCGCCGAAGCGGTCGATTGCGTCCACGAGGGGGACGATGTTGTACAGGGACTTGCTCATCGCCCTCCCCTCCATGAGGACGCTGCCGTTGACCACGATCCCCCGGGGCCACATGCTTCGGGGCCAGATGGCGTCGTGGTTGAAGATCATGAAGGTGAGGTGGTTCGAGATAAGATCGCGGCCAGAGTGGCGGCAGTCCAACGGATAGAAGTAGGTGAACTCCGCACTCAGAGACTCCAGCTCCTCAACGGGGATTCCCGCCTTCTCAGCGACCTCTCCGGCGGAACCCTCCCCAAGGAAGACACGGTCCCAGAAAGGGACATCCAATGCCTCAGGGTCTGGCTTCAGCTCGTTCAGGCCCTTGACGACAGTGTAGTACGCCATGTAGATAGTCGAGTCGGATAGGGCCTCGATGATCCAGTCAGGGGCCCACGGCAGCTTTGTCCCCAGCCCGACGTTGCGAGCGCAGGCCTTCCTCTTAAGCCAGTCGATGACATAGTCGAACTCTTGTCTCAACTCCCGTGGGATAATGGCCATCTCATCCAGGTTCTCATGGGCGAGTCGCTTCCATGCGGAGTCGCTGTAGTCGATGAACCACTGATTCTCAAAGATCTTGACAACGACATCGGAGCCGCAACGACATCGGACAGGCTCCATGAGCTCGTATAGGGGCGACGCCTTCCCCTCGGCTATGAGGTCGCTCTTCACCGCCTCCTTCGCTCCGTACACGGAGAGTCCCGCGTAGATGCCTGTGTTCCCTCGCATCCTGCCGTTGTGGAACTCCTGGCTGTAGACCTCCCTCGTCGCCTTCTCAAGCTGCGGGTCGCCCTGCTCCTCTATCCCCATCTTCTCGACGATGCTGACGGCCGGGCTCTCCCCATAACCCGGCAGCTCGATGATGGAGACGGGCGTCAGTGCCCTGACGTCGCCCGGCCTGAGGCCGAGTTCCTGGAGAGCCTTGTTAGATCGACTCTTAAGCTCCTTCAGCGCGACGTAGTCGTATGGGGCGTGGGCGGGCACAGACATGACTACGCCCGTCGCATTCTTGGGGTCGACGAAGCTCGCGGGCAGTATGGGGATCTCTACGCCGGTGGCGGGGTTGGTGACCCTCTCGCTGATGAGGTCGGAGCCGGGGAACCTCTCCTCGACCTCGACCTTGTGGCCGAGGAACCTCAGCTTCTCTACGGCTTCGGCGCTCACAACCCAGGTCCCGTCGTCGACACTGGCCCTGACGTATTCGACATCGGGGTTGAGCCAGATGTTAGTGACGCCGAAGACGGTCTCGGGTCTCAGCGTTGCTGTAGGGAAGGTCTCGTCGCCACGCCTGAACTTGATGGCGGTGAACTCCTCGATCTCTGGCTCGACGTCGCCCACGGTATCGTGCTGGCCGACGGGGTTCCCGCAGTGGGGGCACCAGCCGACGGGGTGGCTCCCCTGTGTGATGTAGCCCCGCTGCCTCAGCTTCTCGAACTGCCACTCGATGAACTTGTGGTAATAGTCGTCGACTGTGGTGAACTCGCGACGCCAATCGATGCTGAACCCCATCCTCTGCATCCCATGCTTGATTTCCTCGCTGAAGTAGAGAGCCATGCCTACCGGCGTCTTTAGTTCGCGCAACCTCTCCTCCGGGACGTTGTAGATGTTTAGGAAGGTGTCTGTGAGATCCTCGTCTCCCTCCTTCAGCCGCTCAACCATGGCGATGATAGGGGTCCCCGTGAAGTGCCACGCCATGGGGAATAGGACGTTGTAGCCCTGCATTCGACGGTAACGGGCGTGCACATCCGTCAGGGTGTACGTCCTGCCGTGGCCGATGTGCTGCGGCGAGTTGGGGTATGGGTAGGCGACCGTCAGATAGTACTTCGGCCTCTCCGGGTCGGGTTCGGTCTCGAAGACCCTCGCCTCAGCCCACCTTTTCTGCCACTTCTCCTCGATCCGCTTCCAGTCCACCATCTCCTCCAGCCCCTTCCACGCGATGAATGATAGCTTATGGGATAAAGGTTATGAGTAAAAATATTTGCGTATAGCCTATCCGAGCTGGACCTTGACTGCTTCTCGGATCACTTCCGCTGCTTCCTTGAACTTCTCGGGGTCGCCTCCCCCTCCTTGGCCAAAGTCGGGGTCGCCTCCCCCTCCTCCTCCGATGCTCCTTGCCACCTCCGACGCCAACCTCCCCGCGTGGATGCCGCGGGTCACGGCGCCCTCTCCAGCCTTGACGACTACCCTTACCTCGGTCTCGGAGAACATCACGGCTATAAAGTCCCCTTCCATACGGGCGAGGGCGTTCCCCACCTCGATGAGGAAATCGGCGCCGACTCTGTCGGAGTAGATGACCAGCTTCACGCCTTCCACATACGCCGCCGCCTCCAAGAGGGCTTCCGCCCTCTTCCTCGAAGCGACCTGTCTGAGGTCTTCGAGCTCGTGGCGCAGCCTCTTCACCGTCTCGACGGTGTTGGATGCCGCCTCCCTCACCTTCTCCAGGGGTGCGCCGAGCATCTCAGCCACATCCAGTAGGGTGCGCTCCCTCCTCTGTACCTCTGTCAGGGCGTGGGGCCCCGCCGCGAAGATGAGGCGCTCCACGCCGTCCTGTACCCGTTCTGTGCTCAGGATCTTCACCAGCCCCAACTCTGAGGTGTTGCGGAGGTGGGTGCCGCCGCACGCCTCCACGTCCCACCCCTTGATCTCGACGACCCTGATCTCCTTGCCGGGGACGGCGCCGCCCTGGTAGAGCCTGAAGCCGTACTGGGCCTCGGCCTCGTTCCTCGGCATCCACCTGCATGAGACGGTTCTCCCCTCGGCGACGACCCGGTTGGCGAGTCCCTCGATGGCCTCGACCTGCTCCCGGTTCAGCCTGCGGTAGTGGCTTACGTCGAGGCGGCTATGCTCGACGCCCTTCTGGGCGCCAGCCTGCCATGCGTGGTCCCCGAGCACCCGCCTAGCCGCGCCCAGCAGCAGGTGGGTCGCCGTGTGGCTCCGCATGAGTGCGAGACGACGCCTCCAGTCTATGGCGCCCTTTACACTGTCGCCCTTTCTGAGCCTTTTCGCTCCCTTGACCTCGTGCAGAAGGACACCCTCCACCGACTGGACGTCGACGACATCCAAGCTCTCCGAGCCTTTGATGAGCTTGCCCTTGTCGGAGATCTGGCCGCCGCCCTCCGCGTAGAAGGCCGTCCTGTCGAGGACGACGTATCTATCGTCGATGACGGCGACGACCTCAGCCTCGAAGTCCGTCAAGTAGGAGTCCTCGTAGAAGAGGGTCCGCGTCTTCTCAAGCCCCTCAACCCTCCCCGTCAGCTCGGTTCTGGCGGTTTCCTGTCGCCTTGCCTCGCCCGTCATGTGTCTATTGGCGACGAGGGCGTAGAAGTCCTCCGGGACGGCGACGGCGATGCCTGCCTCGGCAGCCACTTCCTTGACGTCTTCGGGGGTGAGGCCGTGGGAGTCGTAGAACTCGACGAGCTGGTCGACGGGGATGCCGCCCTTCGTTCGCCGGAGGTACCGCTTCACGAGGCCCGAGCCGCGCCTGATGGTCCGTCGGTACTTCTCGCCCTCGACGGCGACCATCTCCATGATCTCGTCCCGCATCTCACTCAGCTGGGGGAAGTCGCGGCCCCAGAAGTCGATCTGAGCCTCGACGAGGTCGGGCAGCCTATCCTCTACGCCGCACCTCCGCAGCAGCCTGAAGCCCCGCCTGAACAGCAGCCTGGCCAGGTAGCCCTCGCGGACGTTGGAGGGGACGACGCCCTCGGATAGGAGGAAGACCATCCCCTTCGTGTGGTCGAGGGCCGCGTAGACCGCCTCGACGGGCGAGAGCAGCCTGTCCAACTCGATCCTGTCGATTTCTATGATCTCGGCCAGCTCACCCCGGGCCTGCTCCTTGTTCTCGGGCGTTATTCGGCAGGAGTACTTGGCGGTCTCTGCGAGCAGCTTCTCGTCGATCTCCGTCAGCCTCGCCCAGCTCAGGGTCTTCTCCAGGACGGGACCGTATACCGCGTGGAAGGCGCTCGGCGTCCCCTGGCTGAGCCAGCTCCACCGCTCCATTCCGTAGCCCGTGTCCACAACCTGGATGGGCATCGGCTCGAACACGTCGCCGACGACGCGGTACCTCATGAAGACGAGGGTCGAAATCTCAAGGCCGGTGGCACACCCCTCCAGGCAGAAGCCGGCGTTCCCGCCGCCTGACCAGAGCTCCTCCTTGTAGGTGACCGTCTCCGAGGGGACACCCAGGTCCCGGGTCAACAGCTCGTGGTGGAGGCGGACCGTCTCGTCCTTCCAGTAGACCTGGGGCTGGCCTTGGTAGTTGAAGGCGTGGTGGCCGCCCATCTCGAAGATGGTGAGGTGGCGGCCGGCGGTGAGGCCGACGAGGTCGATGTCCTCGAACCTGAGGCAGGGCTGGCTGACGACGAGGGGATTGGCCGGAGGCGGGAGGATTCCCTCGGTGACGTAGGGCTGGAAGTCGATGATGCTGGCTATGGTCACCATCAGGTCGTCCCGCCAGCGGGCGACGACTGGGTAGGGGTTGATCCGTTTGTGGCCGCGGTCCTCGAAGAAGGAGAGGAACCTCTCCCGCATCTCGCCGATGGCGAGCCGGCTGTTGGTGGGGGGGTCGCCGATGAAGGTGTAGTCTACGCAGGGGGCGTCGCCGCAGCTCTCGGCGTCGGGGTTCTGAGTCCAGTAGTGGTTGCCGCAGATGGTGCAGAGCTTCCTGACGAAGCCGTTCTCCTCGAAGAAGGGCAGCCTGAACTCTTCTGGGGGGACCTCCACCTTAATCAGACTCCTACGGGTGGATGGGGATGGGGGGGCATAGAGAAACCTGTGGGCTCTAACCGAACAATGCGCTGAGGCCCTGAAGATCCTCTTCCTCTTCTTCCTCCTTCTTCTCCTCAGGCTTCTCCTCGGACTCCTCCTGCTCGGCGGCGGGAGGGGCGGCGGGAGCGGCAGCGGCGGTAAAGACCGGCGCCTTTAGCGCTTCATCTATATCGACCTCGGCGAGGGCTGCGACTAGGGCCTTCACGCGGACCGCGTCCGGCTGGATACCCGCCGCAGCGAGGATGTTATCCACGGCGCTCTCTGTGATCTCCTTACCAGCGCTGTGAAGCAGCATCGCCGCATACATGTACTCCAAACCTTTCACCTCTCACTGATAGACCTGGCTCTCGAACTGTAAACTAGAGGTTTGGAACCAGCTTTTATGCTTTCCTATTCAGTCGGCCGAGTTAACACCAAGCGAAGCGTTTTATCTACAGCGCGACCAACCTAGAGCAGGAGAGATGTAGGCATGGTCAAGAGGATAGAGCGGAAGCCCTGGGAGGACCTTGACCCCATGGCGGACTCGACCCTCGGCCCGTACACGCCGCCCATCGCCACCGTCCGGACCGGCGAGGCCGTGGAGATCGAAACCTGGGACGCCTTCGGAGGCATCGTCAAGCCAGGGCAGACCCTCGCAGAGGCCATGGCCAGGGGCGTCAAGCTCCACGTGAACCCCGTCACGGGCCCCATCCATGTCGAGGGAGCGGAGCCGGGGGACACCCTCGTGGTGGAGATCCTCGGCATAGAGCTGCCGGAGCGGGGGGCGACGGCCATCCTCCCCGGCTTCGGAGCCTTGGAGGGGTGGCTGAGGCTGCTGGATTCGAAGTCGAAGATAAGCCGTATCAGGGACGGGAAGATCCTGTACGTCACCGACGGAGAGGAGACCGTTGAGATCGAGGCTGCCCCGTTCATCGGCACAATCGGCGTCTCGCCGGAGAGCGAGGCCATCACCACTATCTCTCCGGGCCCCCACGGGGGGAACATGGACTGCCCTGACATCCGACCAGGCAACAGGCTGATGTTGCCTATTTTCAGGCCCGGAGCCCTCCTCGGCCTCGGCGACGTCCACGCCGTCCAGGGTGACGGCGAGATCTGCGGCACCGCGGTCGAGATCCCCGCCGTCGTCTCCCTCAGGTTCAGCCTCGTGAAGGGGAGGTCCATCGGCTGGCCTAGGATCGAATCCGAGGGGGAGATCATGACGGTTTGTAGCGCCCGGCCCCTGGAGGACGCTGCCCGGCTGGCGTTCCTGGAACTCGTCGAATGGATGGCGTCGGACTACGGATGGGAGAGGATGGACGCCTATATGTTCCTCAGCCTCGCTGCAAGGGCCCGGATCGCGCAGATCGTCGACCCCCTCTACACAGTGGTCGCGAAGCTGTCGAAGAGATACCTCAAAGGTATGTAGGGTGGATCAACCCTAAGCATTTATAACTAGAAGGGAAAGGAGCATTAGAGGAGCCATGTCGAGCATAGAGCCTGTCTGCCCCAAGTGCGGAGGTAGAATGGTGAAGGGGGAGCTCAAAACATCCGTGGAGAGGGTGCGTACCTCGTCCATGTCCCCCTTCATGTCCGGGATGTCCCCGGGCGGCCTCCCCACCATGACGGAGCAGGTGGCGAGCGGCCCCTACTGGGAGGAGCGGACGGGGGAGAAGAAGGGGTTAATCTTCAAGAGGGAGCAGACGAAAAAGATGGCCGTCGCTGGCCTCCGGTGCACAGTCTGCGGCTTCATCGAACTCTACGCCCGTGAGAAGTAGCCTGGTGCGTCACAGCTGGAATCTGTCTCTGTAGATGCTATCTCTGTAGCAGGCCTTTATGCACTTCCCGCAGACATCGGCATCGAGGCCAAGGGATATGATGTAGCGCCTGCATTGCTCCCTGTAGTTGTCGAGCCTATCTTTGAAGCGGATGAAAGAGCAGGCGGCGAGGCAGGCTAGGCAGCTACCGCAGCTCCCCATAAAAGACCGAGTCCGCTCTAAGGGGAGGCTGGTGACGATGGAGGCGAGCCTTATGGCGCAGCTGTAACTGGGGTTCACGATTAGCTCGTTCCTCCCCCGCCAGCCTATGCCCGCCAGCTCCGCAGCGACCCTGTGAGATACGGTCGTCCCATAATACTCCTCGACATGCTTGACCTTGTCGGCGACACCCGCGGTGGTGGCTGGAATCGCTATGCCTTCCGTCTCCTCGGCGAGCTTCTTAGCGGTGGCGTTGAGGGACCTGTTCAGGCGGCGATACCACTGGGCGTAGATGTTCCAGGAATCCTTGTCGTAGCCTTTTCCGCTGCGTAGGGCGATGGCGTCGATGGCATACTCGGGGTAGGCGTAGGCTATGCTGATGACGGAGTCGCCCCTCAAAAGGCGCCGCAGCTCGCCGCCGCAGAGTTCCTCCAGCCTTCTCTGCTGGACGGGAAGGAGCGCCCGATAGACCGACTCGAAAGCGGCGACTCCCAGAACCCCACTCAGCCCATGCCTTGCTGACTCCTCTTCGAAGACTCCGCGGATACGCTTGAGATTGTAGAGAGGATTCATCTCTATCCCTGATAATCTCTGCGGATATAACCATTTCAGAAGCTTTAGTTTCGCCCTCCGCCTGTCGCTGCAATGAGCGTTAAATAAGCCGTGCTCAACTTAGTTTCGGAGGTAACCTGTTGAGGAATCATGTGAAGGAGAAGCTGAGGGCAGGGAAGGTTGCGGTGGGCGCGTGGACGTCCATCCTGAACAGCCTAATCTAACGCGGCTTCAAGTTCATAGGGATCGGCTCCGATGTAGGCTTCCTCTCAACTAGCTGCAAGGAGACCCTTAAGAAGATCAGGCGGTGACCCGCTGCTTCCGCCATGGTAGACGCAGAAGTTCGGATGGATGAGCTAAACCTTTTTATCCCCTTGCCAGGGTAAAAGTGCTGAATCGGTGAGGACGAT
>CAZWKG010000029.1:0-8423 GCA_964634705.1 uncultured Candidatus Bathyarchaeia archaeon
GAGGGAGAGCGGAGGATATCGAGCAGGAAGTTCGTTCACACGGCGGAGATCAAGCCCGGGGGCGGCATCAACGACGTCTCCCAGTGGATACCCGCTTCCGACACCTTCAGCGAGGACTTCGAGGGGAGTTACCTACTGGAGCAGCTCGCCCTTGGCCTCGACCTTTCAATGGACTACTTGCTACAGGAGCTGGAGCGGAGGCGCGACGTTCTGCTCTGGATGGCGGAGAGGAACGTTCGAGACTACCGGAGCGTCAACAAAGTCCTAAGCCGTTACTACAACAACCCCCAGTCGGTCTACGAGAAGGTGATGAAGAGCATCTAGGGAGGCGGCATCTTTGTTGGGGAGGCTGAGGGCTTGGCTGGGCGCGAAGCTGGGGGGCGACTCAGACACCAAGTTGGATGAGGAGCTCCCCTACGCGGCGATGATGGTCACTCTGATGGCCGCGAGCGGCGTCAGCCCCTACGAGAGCTTCAAAAGGATGAGGGCGGTCGAAGCCCTCGAGCGGTTCAAGGAGGAAGGGGAGGAGATCACCAGGCAGGTAGAGGTTCTGGGCAAAGATCCCCTGACGGCGATGGAGAAGAGAGCCACGGAGACCAAATCCCGGGCCTACGCCGACTTCCTTGAGGGTTATGTCTCCTCGGTGAAGAGCGGCGGCAGCGTCGTCCGCTACCTGACCAGTAAGCTTCGGAGCATCTTCGAGTTGCGGGCCGCCAGCGCTCAGCACGCCGTTGAGAGGCTGGAGACGCTGGTGGAAGCCTACATGATCATGCTCATCGTCATCTTCTGCTTCTACATCCTATCCACCGTCACCTCAGCGGCATCGATAGGCCCTCTGGCCGGCAGCTTCCCAGACACCTCAGCATTCGTATACCCCCTGATCTTTTTCGTCGTCCCCATATTCTCCATCCTCTTCATGTACATCGCCAACAACGTTAGGCCCGGCACCCTGAAGGGGATGCGGAAGCCCTACATGAGGGGTCTCGTTCCCGGGGCCA
Organism: uncultured Candidatus Bathyarchaeia archaeon; assembly: GCA_964634705.1. Classification (GTDB taxonomy): domain Archaea; phylum Thermoproteota; class Bathyarchaeia; order TCS64; family TCS64; genus CAZWKG01. The sequence continues at coordinate 999 of CAZWKG010000029.1, forward strand.
TCTTCGCCGCCTTCATCGCCATCACGGTGCTGGTCCCACAGTTCTCCCATATGTTGGAACTGGTTAACATGCCTCTGATTGTGGCGGGGGGCTTGGTCGCGATCTCCATCCCTCCGGCTTTGACATACCGACGTATCTCTCGCAGGAACTTCTCGGCTGAGAGTGCGATGCCGAGCTTCCTCAGAGACGTGACGGAGGCGCGGAGGACGGGGCTATCGCCGGAGAAGAGCATAGTCCACGCGGCGGTGAGGAGGGGTTACGGCCTCTTCACCAGGGATCTGAGGCGTATCGTCAACCAGATCGAGTGGGGGGTCTCTCTTAGGAAGATCTACGAGGACCTGAAGGAGTGGATTAAGAGCTGGCCCGTCGTCGTGGGGTTCTATATCCTCGTGGAGACCATCGAGATCGGCGGAGGAGAAGCCGACACCCTCAGCCTTCTCTCCGAGTTCAGCGAGAAGACCCAGACCATCGAGAAAGGTCAGCGTGATATGCTAAGGCCCTACGTCTTCCTTCCGTTCGTCTGGTCCATCCTCATGGCCTTCACCATAACATTCACCGTCCACACCATGTCGCAGGTCCAGTTCCCCTTCACTGAGCAGGAGCTCACCGTCTCCACGGGCGCCATCATCGTCGAGGCAGGGATCATCTTTCACTGCTGGCTCTCAGGCTTCTTCATCGGGAAGGTTAGCGAGGGGAGCTTAGCCTCCGGTTTCAAGTATGCGGCGATGCTCGCGTTGACCGCCTATGCCACCCTCTACCTCTCGAAGCGGTTTGTGGCGGACATATTCAGGGGGATGCATCTATAGATGCCCACGGCCTCCATAGACCTATTCCTCGCCTCCTCCGCCATGATCCTGATGGTCGTTGGAGCCATCTACGGCGTGAACCTCGCCGTGGAGCCGTACCTCGGAGGACACAGCGCCAACCTAGAGCGGTACTGGCAGATCGAGAGATACATGCTCCTATCCTGCGGCGAACCTGAGGATTGGGGAGTCGGAGGCTCGCCGACGGCCCTAGGCTTCGCCTCGAATGGAGGCGCCTACGAGCTGGACATCGACAAGGTGACTCGCCTTAATCCGTCGAATGCCTATGCCTTGAACTACTCTCAGCTGTGGGTGGCCTTCGGCATCGAAGACGTGTCCTTCCGCATCAGAGTAGATACGCTTTTCAACCTCACCCTGAGCCTAGCCTCGTCACAGCTCCAGGGTGGGAACACCACCTACACGTTCAACGCATCGACAACGCGAAGAGGGTATCCGCTGCCAGCCGACGTCCGCTACTATGTCGCGGTGAGGGACTTCACGGACTCGAGTACGGGGACGACAGACATCGACGGCTTCGGCACCGTGGAGTTCTCGCTGCCCAACTCCCTCAACGGCACGGCTCTGCTCACGGGCTTCGCCCGAGTCGAAGAGTCCGTCGTGAGCTACAGCGTGCTACCCTTCGCCCACAACTCGGCCCCGCCCTGGCCTGCCGGCATCTTCGCGACCCTCAGCCCCTACAACTACACCTTGAATGTCGACCTGACGGAGGGCGCAAGCGTCGTGAACGCCGCCGTCTTCTCTCTCGGCTACATGTTCAACCTCATGGGGGACGGAGACTCGTACGAGATCCCCCGTCTTCTCGACGCGAGTCCGATGGTGCTGATCGTGACCGGGTTGAATGGTTCCAGCTACTGGGCTGAATGGGCGGCGTATCCGCAGGTCCCCCTCGCCGTGGGCGCGGGGATGTCCGACGCCAACGCCTTCTCGGATGTCGCCTCGGTCTTGTACTTGGTCGAGGTGAAGGGGGCACTGTACCGGTTTGAGGTGAGATTCAGGAGCCTAGTCGAGGATGATTGAGGGCAGGAGGGGCGCGGTCCACAGCCTTGAGGCCTTTTTTGCCGCGATCATTATATTCACCGCGCTCCTGTATTCGACCTCGATACCGAGGGAGAGAGACCGCGTCGAGGAGAGACCCCTCGAGGCCATCGGCATGGAGGCCCTGCTGAGACTGGATGGCGACGGGACCCTGGGGAGGCTGGTGGAGGGGCAGAGCTGGGACCCGCTTGAGCGGTGCCTTAGAGCCGCCCTCCCCGTCGGCGTCTCCTTCAACCTCACAGTGCTCGACGAGGGAAGCGCCCCTGTCAACGACCGGCCCATCTCCAACGGGGGCTTGATCGGCCGGACTGTAGCCTCCGTCGAGTTTCTCCTCGCCGTCGAGTCGGGAAGCTGTCCGTTCTATAGGCTCCGACTGCAGCTAGGAGGATGATAGGGTGGCCTCTAGACGGGGCAGGGGACAGGTGCTCGTGCTGGCGGCGCTCACAATATCCCTCGTAATCCTCTCTACCCAGGCCTACATCTATCATCTGAGCAGAACGGGGGCCTCAGCCGGTTGGAGCGCCCTGAGCGGCTACGTCCTCAGCATCGAGCAGGGTTCGCGGCACGTCGTCGCCGCCTCGCTCATCAACGTCTCCCAGGGGGGAGAGGCCTCGAACCTGGGGGGCAACCTGGACCGCTGGGAGGCCTTCGTGGAAGGCGATTACCGTTTCGGACACTGCAACCTGAACTCGACCGTGGCCTCGCAGACGCCCTACGTCGACGGTGTCAGGCTCGACTGGGAGACCGATGGCATGGGCGTCTCCAGCGCCTCTGCCGACTTCACCCTCAACCTCAGCGGTCGAGGCGCGGAGGTCGATTGGAGCTTCAACGTGAACATAACAACCACGGCTATGATCTCAGGTAGCTACGTTCGCGGGGAGGGGGACATTAAGCACGTCACGGTCATCCTCGACCTCCTCAACGAGGGGGAACCTGCCCTTGCGGGGATCGTAAACCTCGCCTACCACAAGGAAGGGGAATGGAGGGACCCTGCCGAGTTGGATAGCTACTCGCAGCAGGACTTCGGGAACGGGACCTATCGATACTCGTTTACAGACCCCATCCCCGAGGCGCAGGCCCATGTCCGCGTCCAGGCTTACGACCGCAGGGATGTCTTCGTCCAGGCGGAGGCCGACTTGAGTGAGGAGTGACGGAAACCTCCTTAAATACTGTGAGCTACGGTAAACTGTTCGACCCGTGAGGTGACACCGCTGATTACGCTGGAGGCCTTCAGAGTTGTGCTCAGCATGGCGATGCTCGGCTACGCTTCCTGGAGCGACCTGAGGACGAGGGAGGTCTCCGATCTAACCTGGGTCGTGTTTGGCTGCCTGGGCCTCATCATAGACCTTTACGAGGTAGCCACGGGCTCATTGAGCCCCCTATCCTTGGCTGTGCCCGTCCTGTCATCGACGGCCCTCTCCTTCACGCTCGGGTACCTCGGCCTCTTCGGCGGAGCCGACTTCAAGGCCTTCGTCGCCCTCGCCCTCCTCCAGCCGCACCCGCCCCAGCTCGTCAGGCCCGCGCTAGTCGAGGTCTCGGTCATCTATCCGCTTACGGTGTTCTCCAACTCGGCCCTAGCCGGGGCCTCCTACGGCCTCGCCCTCCTCGTCAGGAACCTGTCTGCGGCCCCGAAGGGCTCAACTCTGTTCGCAGGCCACGAGTCAGAGCCCCTGTGGAGGAAATTCATCGTCCTCATCTCGGGCCTGAAGGTGAGGCTGGACTCTGTGAGAGGCCCTCCGTTCCAATATCCCTTAGAGGTTCCGCTGGTGGATGGTGGGGCTGAGCGGAGGCTGGTGCTGATGCCAGACTTGGAGGACGACGAGACGGCCTTAGAGATCCTCAGTGTGCTGAGGCGCGCCGGGGTCGAGGAGGTCTGGGTCTCCCACACCCTTCCCTTTCTGGTCTTCATAGCCTTCGGCTACATATCTGCGCTTCTAGTGGGGGATTTCGCGCTTTGGGTTCTGACACGGATTCTGTCTCCGTGATATCGTCGCTTGTTATGGAGCAATAGTATGTAGTTGAAATCACTCACAAATCCTCATAACAATTCTGCGGCGGTAGTCTAACGGTATAAGCAGCGACCGAGGAGAGGCTGATGGGGGATCAGACGAGAAGAGAATCAGCAGTGACGCTCGACTTCTACGAAGACCTTCAGCATAGCGGAGAGTCCTCGGATGCGAGACTCAAGGAGATAGAGCCGGCTCTGTCCGATCTTATCCCTTCGATACAGGAAAGCGCTCAGACACTGACGGCATCCATAGCCGAGTACACTCGACTCAGCAGAGAGCTCTGCAAGGCTCTGACCGCCTACACCGACTGGCTGGGCATCACCTTGGAGATCCCCCCTGAAGAGATCCCTAGATTCAACGACGTCGAGAAGATGTTCCTGAGCCCCCAAGGGCACCTCGTCGTCGTCGACAAGCGAGGCAGGGTCGACTCGAAGGCGCTGGAGGAGTACCCGACAGAGGTGGTGCTGACGGTGGTCTTGAACGCTCTGCCGGAGCTCAAGTCGAAGATGGACGGATATGCCCAAAGGCTGAGCGAACGCATCGATCTTCTCGAAAGGATCAGCCGCGAACTCAGGAGCATCCCCATCTACGCGGAAGAGACGCCAAGGGAGGATACTTAGCCGACTAGATTTAGAACATCCCTGAGCCGACGGGAGAATATCCGAATGAATGGGAGACTCGTTAACGAGATCATGGAGATCCGCTCGCTGCAAGAGCTCGTCGACCTAGTTGATGGCGAGATTTCCCACTACATGTCCCAGAAGGAGGGGTACAGCGAACGGCTGGGCAACTTCCTTAGAGAGTCCGAGGAGAAGTACGGCGGCGAGGACTGGTTCAAGCAGCTCTCCCTGGGCGAGAAGCTCCCGAAGGGGAGGGCCAAGAAGGAGAAGAAAGGCGGCAAGAAGAAAAAAGGCAAGAAGGGCGGCGCAGCCGAGGAGTGGGTCCCCTTCCAGAGCATGCTCCTCTCCTCCAGCATCCAGGGGGAGGCGGAGCTCATGTTCGAGGCGATCGAGGCCATCACGACAAAGATCGAGGGGCTGGAGGAGGCGAAGTCGTCGATAGAGGAGCTGCGGAACGTCGGGCTCGGCGAAGAGGTCAGATACATCGTGCTCCTCCGAGACGGTGTGCCTAGGAAGATCATCATAAAGCCCACGGGCGCCGAAGACGTCCAAAAGTTCATGTTCAGCAGAGGATTTACGGTGGTGCGGACGCTAAAGCTGTAGAGGCCCTGCCGAGTCGCCCTCTTATCCTTAATAGAGGCTCAAGCTGGTTTTTACCACAGGGGTAGTCGTCGATTAGATTATTTCCTCCGATGAGGCTTGTAGGAAGATGTCGCCCACCTTTTTAATCAGGTCCCTCTGGGAGTAGACGGCTGCGTTGTATCTGAACAGGGTCCCCATCCTCTCTGTGTCTAAGCCGATGCCGATGATGATGACGCCTTTACCCTCGTAGGTCTTGGTGGCCTCCTCTAGCGCATCATATACGTTAGGGTATCCGAAGGGGTAGCCATCGGAGAGAACGAAGATGATCTTCTGCTCCTCCGCCTTGGGCTTCAGGAACTCGGCTGCGGCGTTGAGGGCGTCAGGCATGTAGGTGGCTCCGTCGAAGGGGACGCCCCCAAGGCGGGCGCGCACCCTGCGTGAGTACGCCTCGGAGCCGTCCTTGAGCACGTAGAGCGTGTCGCTGAACGCATAGAACGCCCATGAGTTCGAGTCGGTTATGATGTCCTTCGCGGCCTCTGCGAGGCAGATGGCCCTCGCCCGGTTCTCCATCGGGCTCGTCTTCATGCTCCTGCTCACGTCGAGGAGGACGACGATGCAGAAGCTCTGCTTCATGATCTCTTCCCGTATGAAGACGTCGGTCCTCGGGCTCTTGCTGGCTACGACCTGCATGGCTTCGGCGAGGTCGAGGTTGCCGTACCTCTTCCTGATATCCTCTAACGCGAAGTTCGTCGCAATGATGATGTTGTTGAGGAGCCGCCGAGTCGACCCTCCTATCATCTCCCTGGACCTGAGGTACTCGGAGTAGTCCTCCGGCGGTATCTCTATAGATCTGAAACGGCTCGGTGAAAGGCGCTCTTGGAGTTTGCCTAGGATCTTCACCTCCTTCTCCCGCTGGATGATGGTGCTGCTGAATACCTGCAAGCACTCGACATCGACCTGCTTCTTCCAACAGGAGGCCATCGGCTCCTCAGGCAGCTCACCACCTAGGGCCTCCATAGCGTCTATGAAGTAGGGCTCAACCTCCTGGTCCTGGGGGGCAGAGCGCTGAAGGTAGATGCTGCAGGGCGAGGCGTTCTCCGTGTGGGGGAAGCAGGGCGTCTCCACAAAGGGTCCGAATTCCCTGAGACGCTCCGCGAGCCAGACTGCGGTCTCCCTCAGCTCTTCTACGTCGACTTCTTCTCCCTCGCTCAGGGACTCCACTAAACTTCTCTTTATCTGTGAGAGCTTCTCTGAGGCCTCCTCGACGAACGCCTTCTCGACTCCGGTCAATCGCCCCTTGAGCCTACCGACGAAAGCGGTTGATAAGATGGCTGTCATGACGCGCGTCGCGGGCAGGTATATCTTCTCCAACCGCCTCGCCGAAGCAACGGCAAGGGCGTTGGCGTAGGCGAGATCGATGAACCTTGCCGGGTGTTCCACCGCCAAATAAATGTCGCCATATAGGTTTCTGATTAAGTTCTCTGTGAACCTCGCCGGGTGTGACTGAGTCTCCATCATCGGCGGCAGCTGTGTCAGCGTGTGTGCGGTGATATGGGTGACGGCTGCTCGAAAAAGCCTGCCAACCCTGATTTTACCGGTTTCGTCGTTGGGGAAGATGTAGCCTAGATACTCGATGTCCTCCTCTGATGCTCTCGGCTCGGGCAGCCTCACCACTGGCATCCCCCTCTCCCATCTCAGGGTAGGGTAGGTTAGCCTGGGATCGAGGAGGATCTTCACCTTGAGTGGGTCCTTCTGCAGAGATAGCGACCCGGCGTATTCAAGGAACCCCACGCGCTGGCCTCACCAGCCTCATTTATACCAAGATGCCCTCTATGATCCTCCTGACGTCGTCCTGAACCTCGGTGTTGTCGCTGGTGAGGGCGATGATGGTCTCCTCCGCCGCCTCCTTCGGATCTATCCCATCCTTGATGAGGACCCCCCAGTGGATGAGGTCGCCGACGCTGGGGCCATAGGGGAGGTCGCCCGCCTTATACTGCCTCCGCATCTCCGCGCCGACCCGCAGGATCTTGTAAGCCGTCTCCTCGTCCAGCTTTGTCCGCTTCATGATGAGCTCGGCCTCCTGGGCTGCGATTCTGTCGCCCACGCTGGTATAGTCGAAGTTGATCCAGACGGACATCCGCCTACGGAAAGCGGCGTTGAGCTTCTTGGTCCCGGCGAACTCGGCTGAGAAGGGGTTCATGGATATGATGCAGTAGGCGTACTGGTGGCGGGGCACGATCTCGTTGTCCTTCTCCGTCAAGACGAGGTGCCCCCTAGTGTCGAGGACGGGGTTGAGGCGGGTGGCGACGTCCTGCTTCATCATGTTCGCCTCGTCGAGGTAGAGGATGCCGCCGT
>CAZWKG010000030.1:0-8311 GCA_964634705.1 uncultured Candidatus Bathyarchaeia archaeon
TTCGGCGGCTCCTCTCCCCTGAGGACGCTGACGAGGTTTTTAGCAGCGACGACTGCCATCTTGGTCCGAGTTTCAATGCTGGCGCTGGCTATGTGAGGCGTAAGTACAACGTTATCCAACCCAAGCAGCTGGCTTCTAGGATCGATGGGCTCTTGTTCGTAGACATCGAGGGCCGCGCCCGCAATGATCCGTTCCTTCAGGGCCTTGTAGAGCTCCTCCTCGTCTATCACGGGCCCCCGGGAGGTGTTGACCAAATAGGCCGTCCTCTTCATCATAGATAGCTCCCGCCTCCCTATCATGTGGTGAGTCTCCTCCGTCAAAGGAACATGGATTGTGACGAGGTCGGCTTCGGAGAGAACTTCATCAAACTCCTTGAATGCGACCCCCAGCTCATCCTCCAACTCCTCTCTACGCATGATGTCATAGTATATGATGTTCATATTGAACCCCTTGGCCCTCCTTGCAACCGCAGAGCCGATGCGCCCTAATCCTATGATCCCCAAAGTCTTACCATGGATGTCTGAGCCGAGGAACATTCTAGGCCCCCAAGCATGCATCCAGTTCCCGGACCGAACATAACGGTCTGCTTCTGCAATTCGCCTCGCGATGGATAGGAGCAGAGCCCACGCGCAGTCCGCTGTCGTCTCCGTGAGGATCCCAGGGGTATATGCTACGTAGATGCCGTGTTTGGTAGCCGTATCTACATCTACGTTGTTGAATCCTACGGCGTAGTTGCTGATCACCTTTAGTCTAGTCCCAGCCTCAATGATCTCAGAGTCGATCCTATCCGTGAGTAAACAAAGCAATCCTTCAACATCCTTAACTTTTGAAAGTATCAGGTCTCGAGGCGCCGCGTTATCTACTCCCTCGAAGACATCAACTTTAGCATATTTCCGCAGGATTTCAAGGGCTTCGTCAAATAATTGCCTCGTCACGTAGACCTTAGGCTTAATCAAACTGAATCACTGTAGTATAAATGGCTGTGGGGCGTATTTCAGTTTCTCCCTTCCATTTCAATTATCTCCTTAACTCCCCTTTTACATCATTGACCTTTCGTCCCCACTTTAAAATTTCAGCTGTTGAGAACATTCTCTTGAGAGAAAATTGTTTCTCCCATATAACTACACGCGGCGACATTACCCCTTCTTTTGGTGAATATTAAGGGCACTCCATACGGAATAATCAACTTCAGCCTTAGGCAACTATCGTCTAAAGTTTGAACTCAGCTTCTCCATCAAGAGGAATTTTCAATAAATGTAAATTGTATTGGTCTAAACCCTAAATCGATTTAAATTTATTTATATGAATCGATAATTTTTCGTTATTTAAAATATTAAAATTCATTTTTTATATTAAATATGGTTTTATTGTTTCTCTACCTCATAAGGTAAAAGCCAAAACTAGCATTAAAATAAGGCTTAAAAAGGCTTTATTTTGGTAAATAGAGCATATTCAGAGCTATCAATTCCTTAATCCTTACATCCGATAATAAAAACATTGCAAAAATGGTGCCTCTAGAGAATGGAGTTATAATAAAAATTGATTAGTTTACGAAATAAATATAATTTCATATTACACCTAGTGTAGGTTTTCTAAAAATTTTCTTCGAGCACACGTTATATCCTCTTAAGATGGAAGCCACATACTCGCTCACAGATGAAAGGAGAGGGTTGCTGAAACTCTCCGCTCGTGGGAGGGTGTTGGACAGTGAATATGTCTATAAAGTTGAAACAATATATTTTATAAGGCCTCGAAAACTTTCAAGCCTTCATCCTCGAGTACCTTTTAAAGATAGAGCCTTTTGGACATAAAGTATAGCTATAATGTGCGTCTGATAACTCCCCACGATCTGCCATGGATATAAAATTTGTCCAAATCAGTCTATGTCTCCTCTAGTTAGTACAAAGGCTTCGTTTATAGAAGTTGGACTCGGTCTTTGAATGTTTAATGAGACATTGGCCAAATGGGGGAAGTTGGCCTAAGAAGGTGCATAGGGCTCAGCGGTGTTCCAGAGATGCTCGAAGTAGATTTTAGCGATCATCGTCAATCCTACGTGGTCTGACCAGATAGCGAGGTTCTGCTGCTCAGCGACGCCCTGACTTAGGAAGAGAAGGGTCTCCTGCCCGTCTACGACTAAGCCGCCGCCGAACATCTCGTCCCTCACCTTCACCTCCGCGATGTGGGGCAGGTAGCTCTGGACAGACGCCAATGCGTCCATCGTGGTCAGCAGGAGGATGTCTACCCTCTTGTCGCGCAGCATCTCGAGGGAGGGGAAGACCATCTGGAACAGCTCGGGCTGTATCCGGGGCAGGGCGACCATGAGCTCCCGCTTCACATGGCCGAGGACCTCATTGATGTTCGAGGCGATGTTCTCTTCGCCCCTGATGATCCAGATCTCGGGCTTCTCCTTAATCTCCCTCCGCTCGTAGAGGGGCTGGAGCTCGGCGACGATGATCTCCCGGTACCGCTCGAATCTGTTCTCCTGCCGGAGGCGCTCCGCCCTCAAGGCCTCCACTGGAGATCTGGGGTAATAGTGTCTCGGTCTTCCTCCCTTTATCTCTATCCACCCCTTCCGCTCTAGGCTGTCGAGGACACTATAGACCTTCGAGTAGGGGATCGAGGTTGACTCACTAACCTCTCCGGCAGTGAGCTCCCCCGATTTTACAAGCGCTAGGTAGGCGAGGCTCTCGTACTCGGTGAGACCGATCTCCCTGAGGGCTTTTTCGACCTTCACACTCACCATCGACTCGGACAACTGGACCTAACCATCGGTGTTTAAGGTAAGGGTATATTTACCCCTATCGGTGGTGACAACAAGCCATTCACCAAATCGAAGGGGAAAATTTAGATAAATTTAAAATAACCACCCCCGCCCAACTCAAACATCAGCCATGGTGGAGACCGTGAAGGAGATAAAGCAGACGGAGAGCCTATGCCCCGAATGCTTCAAGGTGATACCCGCGACCATCTACGAGGAGGACGGAAAGGTATACCTGGATAAGACCTGCCCCGAGCACGGCGATTTCAACGATGTCTACTGGGGTGACTATGAGCAGTATGTGAGGGCTCTTGAGTATGAGCACTTAGGCACAGCGCTGAACAATCCTAGGACGAAGGAGGACAAGGGCTGCCCATACGACTGCGGCATATGCACAGAGCACAGCTCCCACACCGTCCTCGCCATCATCGACGTAACCAACCGATGCAACCTCCGATGCCCCATCTGTTTCGCCCACTCGGGGGCGGCGGGCTACCTCTACGAACCGACGCAAGAACAGATCCGAGGGATGCTTGAGAAATTACGCGCAAACGATCCCGTCGAGCCGACGGCCCTCCAATTCAGCGGAGGCGAACCAACGGTGCGGGAAGATTTCCCCGAGCTGGTCAATATGGCAAAGGAGCTGGGCTTCCGCCACGTCGAGGTCAACTCCAACGGCCTGAAGATGGCCGAGAGCGTCGAATACTGCCGAACCCTCAAGGAGGCCGGCGTAAGCACCATATACCTCCAGTTCGACGGCGTCACACCTGAGCCGTACATCGTGGCTCGGGGGTTCGACCTTTTCGACATCAAGAAAAAGGCCCTCGACAACCTGAAGGAGGCGGGATTCAGAAGCGTCGTCCTCGTCCCCGTCCTCGTTGGAGGCCTAAATGACGACCAGGTCGGCGACATCATCCGCTTTGCCATCGAGCACCGCGATGTCGTAAGGGGCGTCAACTTCCAGCCCGTCTCCATCACCGGCCGCATAAACCGGAAGGAGCGGGAGAAGATGCGCATCACCATCCCTGACCTGATGCGGCTGGCGGAGGAGCAGACGGACGGCCTCATAAAGCAGGAGGACTGGTACCCGGTTCCGACGGTGGTCCCCTTCACAAGGTTTGTGGGAAAGCTCAAGGACCGGAAATACGTTGACTTCAGCGCCCACCCCCATTGTGGCATGTCGACATACCTCGTCGTTGACGGAGACAAAGTAGCTCCGATAACGGACTATGTCGATGTCGACGGCTTCCTAGATGCCATAGAGGCGGCTTCCGAAAGACTAGACAAGGATCAAAGGACGAGGGCGAAGATGGCCATCGCTGCAGCCGCCCTGAGAAAAATCGACTTCGGCATGCTCCGCAGGTATCTGCTGCCGTTGATGTGGAGAGGCGACTACGAGAGCCTGAGAAAACTCCACTACCGAATGATCATGATCGGATCGATGCACTTCATGGACCCTTACAACTTCGACCTCGAACGTGTGAACCGTTGCGTAATCCACTACGCGACGCCCGATGGCAGGATCATCCCCTTCTGCACGATGAACACCCTCCATAGGCGGTCGGTGGAGGAGAAGTTTGCCCAGCCCCTCAACGCGAACAGAATCACGCCAATCTTCGATGTCAACTCCTTAAATGAAAAGCTGAAAGAAGAGAAGGGAGAATAGGAAAGCTTAGGGCAGTTCTGGCTTCACCTCGTCTTCAATATCGCTCCTTTGTCCGCCGAGGTCACCAGCCTAGCGTATCTCGCCAGGTATCCCCTCTTCACCCTTGGCTTTGGAGGCTTCCAAGCCGCCCGCCTCCTTTCCAGCTCCTCCTCTGTCAGTTCGATGTCGAGGACCCTATCCTGGATGTTCAAGATGATACTGTCTCCATCCTCAACCAAGGCGATGGGCCCTCCTTCAGAGGCCTCAGGAGATACATGCCCAATGCAGGGGCCGCGGGTCGCCCCCGAGAACCTTCCATCGGTGATGAGAGCTACCATCTCGCCTAGACCATGCCCCATGATGGCGCTGGTGGCTGTGAGCATCTCCCTCATTCCAGGTCCTCCCTTTGGCCCTTCGTAGCGGATGACAACCGCGTCCCCCTCCCTGATCTCGCCGCCGTGGATCGCCTGAACCGCGTCCTCCTCGCAATCAAAGACCCTGGCTTCGCCAACGAAGCTCCACATCTTCGGGCTTATAGCCGCGACCTTCGCAACACAGCCGTCTGGTGCAAGGCTGCCGCGGAGGACGGCGATGCCCCCCTCCCTATGGATAGGATCGGAGACCGGACGTATGACGTCTCTGCTGGTGATCATCGCCCCCTTAATAGCCTCGGAAAGCGTGGTCCCTGAGACGGTTAGGCAGCTTCCATCAATGAGTTCGCCTAGTTCCCTTTGCACCGCTGGAATACCCCCTGCGCTATGCAAGTCTTTGATCTTGAAGGGTCCAGCTGGCGCCATGTTGCAGAGGTGAGAAGTTCTGCGACTTATCTCATCGAACAGATCCAAGTCGAGGCTCAACTGGAGTTCATGGGCGACGGCGGTGAGATGCAGAACCGTGTTCGTCGAGCCTCCGAGGGCCATATCCACGGTTATGGCGTTCCTAAACGCCTCCTCCGTCATTACGCGCCTCGGTGTCACCCCAGCCTCTAAGAGCCTCATGATCTGCCGCCCCGTCTCGGCTGCAAGCCGCAACCTCTGAGCGCCGGTCGAAGGAGCCGTCGCCATGTAGGGGAGCGCCATACCTATGGCCTCGATGAGACACTGCATCGAGTTGGCGGTGAACATCCCTCCGCAGGCGCCTGGGCCTCCGCAGCAAACCTCTTCCAGATAGGAGGCCTCCTCCGAGCTCATCTCTCCCGATTTCACTAGGCTCGGAACCTCGAAGAGTTCTTGGACTGTGATGGTCCGACCCTTGAACCGCCCCCAGCTGGGGCAGCCGGGCTCCATAGGTCCACCGAGGCAGAAGATGGCGGGGATGTCGAGGCGGGCCGCGGCCATCAACATGCCCGGATCGATCTTGTCGCAGGTTGTGAGGCAAACCATGGCGTCGAAGCCGTGGGACTCGACCATAACCTCGACAGAGTCGGCGATGAGCTCCCTGCTAGGAAGCGACATCCTCATCCCCTCGTGGCCCATGGCGATGCCGTCGCAGACGGCGATGGTGTTGAACTCCAGAGGAGTGCCACCGGCCTCAAGTATACCCCTCTTGACATCCTTGGCCAGCTTATCGAGGTGGATATGGCCTGGGACGATCTCGTTCCATGAGTTCGCCACAGCGATGAGGGGTTTCCTGAGGTCCTCGTCCGCCAATCCCGCTCCCTTTAGGAGTGAACGGTGGACGCCTCGGTCGATCCCGTCGAAGACCTTGGAACTCCGGTGTCGAATCCGTTGACCCATAATGCTTAGGAATATAATGTAGCCTCTTAAAACCAGTTTCCCCTAATTAACGTTTTTATGAAGAGAGGACGGGGAGACTACTGTTTAGATCTTCCTGAGGACATGGAGGTCGGGAGCTTCTGGGGACTCTACGGAAAGGACGGATGGGTTATCTGACTCCAGGGAGAAGACAGGACCCAAAGCCCCTAATTTCGTCTCAAATTTTTGGGACAAAAATTTAAAAAACACATAAAACGACTGGCAACCCCTACAGAATAGAGATATGCACGACAGAGGCAAGCGGAGGATACGCGAATCGTACGACAGCCTAGGAGGGAGCCTATATGACATCAGATACCAGATCGAACAGGATGTCAAATACGACGTGATCCTGAGGCGCTCACCCCCTTCCCTCGAAAAAATCGTGCTGGACGACGGATGTGGGACGGGGCTCCTATTGAAGAGGCTGGGGAACACCTGCGTAGGCGTGGATCTGTCACATCACCTCCTCTCAAAGGCGCGTTCACGATTGCGGAAAAGACGGCGAATCCATCTGATCCAAGCGGACGCTGATCTACTCCCCTTGAGGGACCAGGTCTTCGGTGAGGTGTTCGCCGTGACACTAATCCAGAACACGCCTAATCCAGAGCACTCCCTTAGTGAGATGAGGCGAGTGGCCCGAGCCGGTTCAGAGGTCGTCGTCACGGCCCTTAAAAAGGCGTTTACCCTCCAAGGCCTTAAGCAGCTCTTAGAAGCCTCGGGCTTGGCCCTGACTTCTATTATCCAAGATGAAGAGCTGAAGGACTGGATCGCTTTCACGATTCAATAACCTTTTAGCATATCAGCTTGTTTTTTAGTGGATCATTTCAGAAACTTTTTATATCGACGTTGTGGGCTTCATATCTGGACCTCTTGTATGGTGTAGGGTTTGGAGCCGAGTAGGAAGCCGTTGAACGTGCTCGTGAAGAGCGTCGGCAACAACGTCATCGTCCACCTCAAGAGCCGTGCTGAGTACTGGGGTAGGATGACGAGGGCGGACGGCTACATGAACGTCATGCTGAAAGGGGCGAAGGAGTACAACAGCGACGGCCTCGTCGCAAACTACGGCGACGTTTTCATCCGAGGTAACAATATACTCTACATCTGCATAAACCCGAAGGGGCCGCCTCCGCCCAAGAGAAGAGAGGAAGAAGCGGAAGAAGAGTCAGAAGGCTAGCTCTGCTGCCTACCAATCGCCTTTCTTCGTTTCATTCTCTCCTGTGCGGAGGAGGATATTTGGGATGAGCCGCTCTGCTTTGGCGGAGACCCAGCTTGATAGCGACCTCTGCCATCTTCAGGGACGCCTCCGCCCCATCAAGAATTGGAACTTCCAGCTTGTCCCTCAGAGTCTTACCAAGCCCCCAAAGCGCCAGACAGCCCAAGTAGAAGGCATCCCCCTCGCCGCTCTCAATCTTCGCTTCCACGAGGGATTGGATCACCCTCACAGTTCCTTCTAGGTCGCGCCTCATCTCCAATACAGGTATCTCAGGCGTTATGCGGCACGGCCTCTTCCCTAGCATGGATGACAGCAGCCTCATCGACTCGCCGGGCCCGATGACCGGGATGTCAACAAGTTCCCGCGCCGCGTCGAGGGCGGGGTCCCCTCCACACCAGATTATCACGGCGTCGCAGGCCTCCTCCTCCGCCTCTTTCACGAGCCTCAGGACCTCCGGCCCGGCCTCGATCCTGTCCACATCGGACTCGATGGCGGGAGGCCCCTCGGCGATCTGGACCGCATTCACCTCCGTGCCCGGATCTGCGATCTCTTTCAGATACCTCAACCGCTCCTCCACTGCCCCCTTCGACAGTCCCGTTATAGGGATGACGACTCTTATCCTCAAAGTGTAATCTCCCACAACTGACATGAATGTACGGCTCAAAAGGTTTATCATGATTTTCATCTGAGCCAGCAACGTCGTATACGGCAAACAGTTGTTCGAGGTGCTGAAGAATGGAGGCCAAGAACGTCAGCGTACTTAGGCCTCAAACTCCACCTCGCTGTTAAGCTGGTTCAGGAAATCGAGCATGAACTTGTGCCTTGGCTCCGCCAGACGTCTTGCCTCTTCGGTGAATAACTGGCCCCTCAGCTTCAGGAGCTTCTCGTGGAAGTGGGCGACGAAGTCTTCTATCGGTCGCCCATGCTCCGCACTGTAC
>CAZWKG010000031.1:0-8231 GCA_964634705.1 uncultured Candidatus Bathyarchaeia archaeon
CGAAGTACGAGCGGTACGCCCGCATGAACAGCAGGATCACCGCCCACAACCCGCCTTGCATCGACACGAAGACCGGTGACAAGGTGAAGATTGCGGAGTGTCGCCCCATCAGCAAGACGAAGGCCTTCGTGGTAGTGGAGAAGGAGGAGTAACCCATGTCGAAGCGTATAAAACGTAGGGTGAGACCGAGGCGCAGGGTCACAACCGGCCTCACCAGCGGATCGATGATCGACTGCGCCGACAACACGGGCGCCCGGAAGCTCAGGCTCATACAGGTCGTCGGCTACAAGGGCAGGCGTAGGAGGAACCCCTCAGCAGGCGTCGGAGACCTAGTCGCCGTCTCCGTCCGCCAAGGCGTGCCGGAGATGAGACGTCAGATATTTCATGCTGTCATCATCAGACAGAGGAAGCTCTACCCTCGCAGGGATGGGTCATGGATCCATTTCGAGGACAACGCCGCTGTCATCCTCACACCTGAAGGGGAGATGCGCGGCTCGGACATCAAGGGCCCCGTCGCCCGAGAAGCAGCCGAGCGTTGGCCGAGGCTTGGAAGCATCGCTAAGATAGTGGTGTGAGGGGCGTTGTCGAAGAGAGGGGTCACCAAACCCGGGAAGAGCCGTAAGATGCGATTCAACGCCCCCCAGCATGTCACGAGGAAATATATGGCCGCGCCCCTTTCCCCTTCCCTCAGGGCCCAGTACGGCGTCAGATCCATGCCGGTGAGGCGGGACGACTCCGTCGTCATCACCAAGGGCGACAGGAAGCTGACAGAGGGGAGGGTAACACGGGTCGATGTCGCCCGTGGACGGCTTTTAATCGAGGGCGTCACCCGTCAGAGGATGGACGGCTCGACTGTGCAGATACCCGTCAGGGCGGAGAACGTGATGATAACGAGGCTCCATCTGGACGACGAGTGGAGGAGGAAGATCCTCGAGAGGCGGGGCTACGGATCGAAGCTGGAGAGGGGGTGAGACGGGGAATTGGGGAAGAAGGGCCCCTCCAGGCATCTGAAGCGGGAGATGTCACCGAAGTTCTGGCCTATCCACAGGAAGGAACACGTATGGGCCGTCAAGACAAGCCCCGGCCCCCACACCTTAAAGGAGTCTATACTTCTCTTGGTCGTCGTCCGAGACGTCCTTGGATACGCGGAAATTGGGAAGGAGGCGAAGATGCTCATCGGGCAGGGGAAGATCCTCGTCGACGGGAAACCTCGGAAAGACCATCGCTACCCCGTCGGGATAATGGACATCGTGGAGCTGCCGGATGCGAAACAACTTTTCAGAGTTCTCCCAGCCCAAGGTGACAGGCTGACGCTCCACCCCATCAAGGGCGATGAAGCCGGCTTCAAGCTCTGCCGCATCGTAGGGAAGACGACTGTGAAGGCGCGGAAGACGCAGCTCAACCTCCATGACGGCAGGAACGTCATCCTCACCGACGAGGAAGACAACTATAAGGTGAACGACACCCTGCAGGTGAAAGTCCCCGTGCAGGAGGTCATCGGCAACATAACCTTCGAGGAGGGAGTTCTAGCGATCATCACCGGCGGCAGATCCCAGGGCAAATACGGCGTTGTGACAGGGTTCGGGTCTGAGCCGGGAGAGAAGCAAACCGCCACCATCAGAACCCCAGAAGGGGAAGAGGTGAGGACCCTGGCGAGTTACGTCTTCGCCGTGGGCTCCGGCAAGCCCCTGATATCGTTACCGGGTGGTTCATGAAGTGGACGAGGCTCCTCCGATGGCTAACCCGATGCGGGAGCCGAGGATCGGCAAGGTCGTTGTGAACATAACAACGGGGAAGTCCGGCGAGCCCTTGGATAAGGCGATGACGATACTACAGCAGCTCACCGGGCAGAGGCCATGCATACGTCGGGCAAAGCAAACCATCCGCACCTTCGGCATCAGGAGGAACGAGCCCATCGCCTGCATGGTGACCCTCCGCGGTGGAAGGGCTGAGGATTTCCTCAGGAGGGCCCTTGAGGTCGTTGGCAACAGGCTCTCCCCCCGTAGCTTCGACAAATACGGGAACTTCGCCTTCGGCATCAGGGAGCACATCGACATCCCGGGGACAAGGTACGACCCCAACCTCGGCATAGTCGGCATGGACATTACGGTCAACGTCGAGAGGCCGGGGTACAGAGTCACCCGGAGGAGGAGGATGAGATCCAAGATCGGGCGCAGCCACAGAGTGACCAGGGAGAAGGCAGTTGAGTTTATAAGAAATCGATTCGGAACAGAGGTGAGGCCGCGGAGTGAGTGAGCAAAAGGAGAGGAAGGAGCGGAAGTATGGCAAGGGCAGCAGGCACTGCATACGCTGCGGCACGTACGACGGCCTCGTCAGGCGGTACGGCCTCAATATTTGCAGGCAGTGCTTCCGCGAGGTCGCGGAGCAGCTCGGCTTCAAGAAGTATAGGTGATGTCGATGGACCCGTTGGCGAATGCGCTGAACACCATCATGAACAACGAGGTTAGGCACAAGAAGGAGTGCATCATATGCCCAGCCTCCAACCTCGTTGGCAGGGTGCTCCGCATCATACAGTCAAAGGGCTACATCGGAGAGATCGAGTTCATAGACGACGGGCGGACAGGCAAGTTCCGCATCCAACTCTTCGGCCGAATAAACGACTGCCGGTCGGTGAAGCCAAGATTCTCGGTGAAGATTAAGGACATGGAGAAGTGGGAGAGGCGGTTTCTGCCCGCTCGCAACCTGGGAGCCATCATCATATCGACCCCAAAGGGCGTTATGACCCATGAGGCAGCTCGGGACCAGAGCCTAGGCGGGAAGATTCTCGCCTACGTCTATTAGGTGATGCAGGGTGGCTGTCTCCATCGTCGAGAACATTGTCGATATCCCCGATGGCGTTGCCGTGAGGCTCGAGGGGAAGAGGGTGTTGGTCGTAGGCGAGAAGGGCGAAGTGGCCCGGGACTTCAGCAATGCAAAGGTGGAGCTGACCCTAGAGGGGGAGAGGCTCAGGGTCTGGGCCGTGAACCCGAAGAAGAGGGAGGCGTCCCTGGTTAACACCTTCTCCACCCATGTGAGGAACATGATCAAGGGGGTCACCAACGGCTTCACATACAAGCTGAAGATAGTATTCGTCCACTTCCCCATGACCGTGCGCATCCAAGAGGGGAAGGTCATCATCCAGAACTTCCTCGGCGAGAGGAAGCCGAGGGAGGCGGACATCGTCGGCGGCGCGAGGGTCTCCGTCAAGGGCGACGACGTCATCGTCGAGGGCATCGACATCGAGGAGGTGGGGCAGACGGCCGCCAACATCCAGAAGGCGACGAGGATCAGACGAAAGGACCTGCGAAAGTTCCTAGACGGCATCTACGTCTACAGCAAGGAGTGAGGGGAAGGGTTGAGCAGCATCGATAAACGGCGGAAGCTGCTGAAGGTCAAGAAAAAGATCGACAGCAAGAGACCTAGGTTCGTGAAGCCGGAGTCGTGGCGCTACGTCCGTGTCCACTCGAGCTGGCGTAGGCCTCGAGGTCTGGACACCAGGGTCCGGAGGCGGAAGAAGGGGTGGCCGGCCTCCCCCAACGTGGGATACAGGTCTCCCAGGGCCGTGCGGAACCTCCACCCCTCCGGCATGGAGGAGGTGCCCGTATACAACGTCGGCGACTTGGCAATAATCGACCCAGAGACGCAGGTCGCCCGTATCGGTGGCTCCGTCGGGGGACAGAAGAGGATCGCGATTGTGGACGAGGCCCTAAAACGAGGGATAAGGGTCCTCAACCCGGGTAAGGGTGGGGTTGTCATCGATCTCGAGGAGGCCGAAGCCGAAGAGGAGGCCGAAGGGACATGAGCCTCAGTAGTCAGAGGCGGCTTGCCGCGTCGATCCTCAACGTCGGAGTCAATAGGGTTTGGATAGACCCCGAGAGGGCTGAGGAGGTCGAGGTCGTCATCACCCGGCAGGAGATCCGGAAGCTCATCCATGAGGGCGCCATAAAGGCTTTGCCCGAGAAGGGCCAGAGCAGAGGCCGGACA
Organism: uncultured Candidatus Bathyarchaeia archaeon; assembly: GCA_964634705.1. Lineage (GTDB taxonomy): Archaea > Thermoproteota > Bathyarchaeia > TCS64 > TCS64 > CAZWKG01. The sequence goes on from CAZWKG010000031.1 coordinate 3,985, forward strand.
AGGGTTCTAGCCGCCAAGAAGAGGACGGGAAGGCGGAGGGGGCAGGGCACTAGGAAGGGCGGAAAGTACTCCGTTGTGTCTCGGAAGACTCGCTGGATCAACAGGATCAGGGCGCTCAGGCGGAGGCTCCGGGATCTCAGGGAGCGCAGGGTCATCACGGTGAGCACCTACAGGAGCCTCTACATGAAGTCGAAGGGGGGCGAGTTCAGGAGCGTCGCCGATTTGGAGCGGTACATCACGGAGCATAGGCTCAGGAGGAGGGCGTTTGGCTAAGGGTCCGAGATACCGGGTTCCCTACCGCAGGCGGCGGGATCACAAGACCGACTACAAGGCCCGGCTCGTCCTCGCCACCTCTAGCCGTCCCCGCTTCGTGGTGAGGCCCTCGAACAGGAACATCCTCATACAGATAGTGAGATCGGAGATCGAGGGGGACTACGTCCTCACGCAGACGAACTCAGCCGAACTCGCCAAGAGGTTCGGATGGCTGGGAGGGAGGAAGAACACACCGGCCGCATACCTGCTGGGCCTCATAGCCGGGCACAAGGCTTTGAACCAGGGGGTTGAAGCCGTCATCCTCGACCTCGGCCTCAGGAGGCCGACTAGGGGATCGAGGCTATTCGCCGCGGTGAAGGGGTCTCTGGACGCGGGGCTGAAGATACCGTGCGATGGCGACATCATGCCTGGCGCAGACAGGATCGAGGGCGCGACCATAGCGGAGTACGCGAAGAGTTTGGAGGATCCCTTGGAGTATGAGCGCAGGTTTTCGGATTACCTCCGGAGGGGCTTGAAGCCGGAAGGGCTGACCGGGCACTTCAGAGAGATCAAAGCTAGGATAGAGGGGGAGTTCGGCAGTTGAGCGGCAGGGGAAGGAGGGGGTCACGAAGGGAGTCCGCCCTCGAGAAATGGGTCCCGAGGACCAGGCTGGGAAGGATGGTTCTGGAGGGCCAGATCACCTCCATCCACGAGATCTTCCAGGAGGGCTACAAAATCAAGGAGGTTGAGCTCATCGACATCCTCGTGCCGGACCTGAGGGACGAGGTAGTCAACATCAACCTAGTCCAGAAGCAGACCGACGCCGGGGAGAGGTCCAGGTTCCAATCGATCGTGGCGGTCGGCAACGGGGAAGGCCTCATAGGCCTGGGCATCGGGAAGGCCCGGAGAGTCAGGAACGCCATCGAGAAAGGGATCAGGGAGGCGAAGCTGAACCTCTACCCCATCAGGAGAGGATGCGGCAGCTGGGAGTGCGACTGTGGAGAGCCCCACTCCCTACCCTTCAAGGTCAAAGGGCGGAGCGGCAGTGTCGAGGTGACCCTGAAGCCGGGATCGAAGGGGCTGGGGCTGGTCGCCGGAGAAACGGCGAAGGCCATCTTGAGACTCGCCGGAATCAAGGACTGCTGGTCAAAATCCATCGGTGCCACGCAGACGACCACCTCCTTCGCCTTCGCGACCTTCGAGGCCCTGAAGAATACGACGAGGATGATGACACCTAGGGATTGGGCGATGTAGAATGGAGCGGAGATGCTTGCTTGCCATCCGCATCAGGGGAGGGGTGAACGCCCCGGTCAGGGTTGAGGACACGCTGCGGATGCTCAGGATGGAGAGGAACAACACCGCGACCTTCCTCGACGACAGACCCGAATACCTTGGCATGCTTCAGAAGGCGAAGGACTGGATCACATGGGGCGAGCCGACATTGGAGACGATCCGCCTCCTGCTGGAGAAGCGGGGCGAGGTACCTGGAGGCGGCCGCATCGACGCCGAGATGCTGAAGACCCTAGGGTATGAGGACTTGGACGCCTTGGCCGCGGCCCTCCACGCCTGCCAGGTCGAGTTCAACAAGCTCGACGGCGTAAAGCCCTTCTTCCGGCTCCACCCCCCTAGCAAGGGTTTCAAGCGGACCGTCAAGCGCCCCTACCGAGCCGGAGGTGAGCTGGGCTACCGTGGCGACGCTATAAACGAGCTCGCCCGAAGGATGTGCTGAACTCTAATTGGCTTTATAAGCAACAAGTTTTTATTGAAAACACGGGTCTTCGATACGGACGGTGGAGGCTTTGCCCCAAAAAAAGAAGAAGACGAGGAAGCAGCGTGGATCTCGGACCATGGGCTACGGCAGGGTCGGCCAGCACCGCAAGGGCGGCGGGAGGGGTGGCAAGGGCAAGGCCGGAGGCAGGAAGCACTTCTGGATCCAGACCGTCAAATACCACCCTGACAGGTTCAAGAAGATAGGGTTTAAGCCTCCCTCGGCATTGGAGCCCCGGCCTGAGACCATCAACGTCGGGGAGCTTGAGGACCTCGCGATGAGTACGATCGGAGTGGAGTGGTTCAAGACCGCGGCGGGGCAACTGGAACTCGATCTCACAAAACTGGGTTACGGAAAGTTGCTCGGCAAGGGAGAGGTAAAGGTCCCTATGAAGATCAGGGTCTCAGCCTACACGTCGAGGGCCCTCGAGAAGGTTGAGGCGGCCGGGGGAGAGATCGTAGAGTCCGAGTGATGGGGATGGGGCGTTTCCTAGAACTCTTTAAACCTATATCACCGTTTGTTCCGGAGGTGAAGCCGCCTGAGCGTAAGGTCAGCTTTAACTCCCGGCTGCTGTGGACGGGGTTGGCCCTCATCATCTATCTCATCATGTCGGAGATCCCACTATACGGCATCACCATTACAGGCGTGGGCGATCCAATGTATACCATGCGGGTCATCTTCGCCTCGAGTCGCGGGACACTGATGGAGCTGGGCATCGGCCCCATCGTGACCGCCGGCCTCATCATCCAGCTCCTCGCCGGCTCGGGCATCATCGAGGTCGACTTCTCCAACCCGGAGGATCGGGCGCTTTTCACGACGGCGAGCAAGGTCTTCTCCCTCCTCATGGTCCTATTCCAAGCGCTCCTCTACATCGTGAGCGGCGCCTTCGGCCGTGTCACCTTCGGCGTATCCATCCTCCTCTTCGGGCAGCTCCTGGCCGCGGGTTTCATCATCATGATGCTGGACGAGCTAGTTCAGAAGGGGTGGGGGATCGGCAGCGGCATCAGCCTGTTCATCGTCGCAGGGATCACGCAGCGCATCTGGTGGAACTCCTTCAGCCTTGTACCCGTCGGGGACGGGAAGAGGTTGGGTGCCGTCCTCGCCTTTTTCGAGGCCATCTTCAAGAGGGAGTCTATCTGGAGCTGGTTCCACAGGTCTGGAAATCTCCCCGACATGATCGGTCTCCTCACTACCATCCTCGTCTTCGCTTTCATCATCTACATAGAGGGGATGCGAGTAGAACTCCCCGTCTCCCACTCAATGTTCAGGGGCTACAGGGGGAAGATGCCCCTAAAGCTACTCTACGTCTCCAACATCCCCGTTATCCTCGCCTACGCCCTGTTCGCCAACGTACAGATGTGGTCTCAGGTCATCTGGCAGCGGTGGAACCAAGCCAACGCCAACGTATGGCTCAACCTTATAGCGACATACAATCAGACTAGCCAGGGACCGGCGCCCATGGGCGGCTTGGTCTATTATATCACCTCCCCCGGCAGCCTCGACGTTGTCCTAAGGGCCCCACTACGCGCCCTGATATATGCATGCATCGTCGTGGCAATCTGCGTCATGTTCTCAAAGATCTGGATCGAGATCGGTGGGATGGGGCCAGAGAGGGTGGCAGATCAGCTCCTCAGCTCTGGAATGCAGGTCCCCGGCTTCAGACGTAGCAGGAGGCCCCTCATGAGCCTTTTCAATCGATACATCCCCACCATCACGGTCATCGGGGGCTTACTCGTAGGGCTGATAGCGGCCGTCTCCGAGTTTTTCGGCGTCTTCGGCTCAGGCATGGGCGCCCTACTCTGCGTCAGCATCCTATACCAGTACTACCAAGTCTTGGTGCAGGAGCAGGTGGAGGAAATGTACCCCTTCCTGCGCGGGGCCCTCCGATAACAGCTCAGGTGTAACATCTTGACTGAGGAGAGGACGGTGAAGCTCTACTACGAGGACCCCTACATGAGGGAGTTCGAGGCGAAGGTCCTGAGCATCGAAGTGAGCGAGGTTGTTCTGGACCGGACCGCGTTCTACCCCGAGGGTGGGGGACAGGCCGGCGACACCGGTGTCATCGACGGCGTCAGGGTCACTGACACGCAGATCGGGGACGGCTTCGTCGCCCACATCCTTGAGACTTCTCCTAAATTCAAGGTCGGCGATTCCGTTAAGTGTAGTATTGACTGGGAGAGACGCTACAGGATAATGAAGCTCCACTCTGCAGCGCACATCATGGAGC
>CAZWKG010000032.1:0-1682 GCA_964634705.1 uncultured Candidatus Bathyarchaeia archaeon
AACGTGCTGGGTTGCCGTAGACGACCGTTCCCGGCGGGACATCCTTCGTGACTATTGCGCCCATCCCGACCACTGCGTTCACGCCGATGCGGATGCCCGCCTTCAGCACAGCCCCGGCACAGATGACGACGCCCCTCTCCACGTACACGCCTGTCAGCCTCTTCGACATGGGGTACGAGTCGTTTGTGAAGATCACGCCTGGTCCGATGAAGACGTCGTCCTCGATGATTGTCAACGGTGGGATGTAGGTCATGCCCTCGATCTTGCAGTTTCTGCCGATCTTGACTTTGTAGTCGATGTGGGCGAGAGACCCTATCTTAGTGTTATCCCCGATCTCGGTGTTATCGCCTATGTAGGTGAAGTGCCAGATCTTGACGTTCTCCCCTAGCTCCACGTTCCTTCCTATATGCTTTATTACCTCGCCCATAGAACCACCTCGTTCAATTGATACGCCAGTGTTGTTTAATAATTTGGGTTGGGGCTGTAACTATTCGTATGCTGGGGTTTCTCCTTGCTCATAGTCGTTTCATCAGCTGGAAGAGGGTCTTCTCGACAAGCTTCATCTTCGCATCCACCCTGCACAGTATCACCATCTCCAACATCTCCTCTATGAGCCAGCCCCGCTTTGAGACGAAATCGACGGTCTTCTCAGACCTGAAAAGGATGTCGCCCATCTTCCTCAGCCTAAGGGAATTCTCAAGGGTATCTCCCAGCTGCCTTCTCCACGCCTCCTCATAATGGGAGAGGGGTTCCCCATCCCTCACTTGCTCCGCTACGGCTCTTCCAGCGATCCTTCCGCAGATCAAAGCCGGCGGAACGCCCCCGCCGAACGTCGGGATGGTGTGCCCTGCGGCGTCGCCAACGACGAGGATGTTGCCGGTAAACGTCTTCGCCATCGGCCCGCCCACTGGAATGCACCCTGCCTTGATGGCTGTGGGCACGGCCTTCCTGAGCTTCTCCGAGGCCTTTGGATGTTTCTCCAAGAAGTTGCGCTGATAGTCGCGAACGTTCAACCCCCTCTTCATGTAGGGGGTGCGGACCCCGGTCCCAACATTAGCGATGTCATCGCCCTTCGGTATGATCCAGGCGTAGGTTCCCGGCGCGATGTCCTGTCCGAAGTACATATCGACGTATTCAGGGTCGTGTTCCACGTCTACCATCTCGTACTGGTATCCGACGCCGTAGTCGAGAGGGTCTCGGGATACCGGCAGCCCAGCCCTGCGCGCGATGAGGGAGTAGGCACCGTCGGCGCCGACCACCGTTTTCGATTGGAAGACGATCTCACCATCTACATTCCTAGCCTTTACTCCCCTCCCCTCCTCAAGGAGGTCGACGACCCTTGTCAGGGGTGCGACCTTGGCTCCAGCTCTCGCCGCCTCGTTGGCTAGGTATTTGTCGTAGAGCTTCCTCTCCACTACGACTCCGTCAAAGGGAACTGAAACCTCCCTCCCATTGGGGAAGACGAACTTCACATACCTCGTCCGGTTGACAATGCACCTGCTCGGCGGGTCGAAAATGGCTTCTAGCTCTTCTGCTTTCGGGGCGAGTCGCTTCATCTCCTTAAGGCTGGGGAGGAGCTCCCCGCACTTGTCGGGGACGCCTACCTCCAGCTTCCTGTCGATGAGAAGGACCTCCAACCCCTCCTCCGCTGCCGCCTTAGCTGTCATGGAGCCCGCTGGACC
>CAZWKG010000032.1:1782-8186 GCA_964634705.1 uncultured Candidatus Bathyarchaeia archaeon
CCATCAAGTCGTTTTTATCGCGGTCGGATATCGACTCCGAGTCGAGGGCGTAGATGAAGGGTAGGGTAAGGTCGCCGTTGCGGATATCACTCCGCGTCAGGTCCGTCTTCTCCTCAGATAACACTCCGCAGATGTCGTCCCTGATCTGGTAGGCTATGCCGAAGTTCCTGCCAAAGTCGGCTAGCCTCTTTGAGATCTCTCCGCTGCCGCAGCCTACTAGACCGCCGATGGCTGCGGCTGCCTCGAAGAGGCTCCCGCTTTTGAGGTAGGCGATGTTCAGGTACATCGCCTCGGTGGCGATCTTCCTTCGGTAGTATGTCTGGAGGACTACGCCCTGCAAAATCTTCAATCCGGTGTCCGAGAGCCAGCTGATGATGTTGAGGTTCCCCGTTTTGGTTGCGTATTTGAGCCCGAGGCTTAAGAGGCAGTCGCCGGTGAGGACCGCCCGTTTTCTGCCGAACTCGATGTGCACTGATGGTCTGCCTCGCCTTAGCAGGTCCTCGTCGATGATGTCATCGTGGATGAGGGTGCCGTTGTGTATCAGCTCGAGCGCCAGGAAGGCGTCCTTCGTCTCCCTGTAGCCGCCTCCCACGACCTCAGCGCACAGCATACATATGAGGGGCCTGAGGCGTTTCCCTCCAGATAGAAGGGCATACTTCGCAGGGACTTCGAGGAGGGAGTGGATGTCAAAGTCGAGGCCTTCGATGACTTTGTTGACGAATTCCTGTTTCTCCCTCAACATGTCGACGAAGGTCATCAAGCCACTCTCAGGCTTAGTTCACTCTTCAAATCCATATTTAACCCAACGCGAACATATTTTAACTTTAGGCTCCCTGCATCAAGGCCACAGAATGGCAAAGATTATATTAACGGGTGAGCCGTTCGTCGAACAAGGATAAGGGGCATGAAGCTTAAGATCTGGTTTAAAGAAACTCGACCGAGCTTTCTGTTGTTGACGCCTCTCGTTTTCTCGGTCGGTCTAGCCGAGGCCTATGTAGAGGGCAGCTTCGATGCCTTCCGCGCCCTCCTCGGATTGGCGGGGGTCATGCTCGCGCATCTGAGCGTCAACGTGATCAACGACTACTTCGACTACAAGAGCGGCTTGGACCTGAAGGCGAGGAGAACGCCGTTCAGCGGAGGCAGTGGAATCCTCCCCGCTGGTCTGCTCGACCCTAGGGACACCTACTTGTTCGCGGTGGGGTGCTTCATCCTCGGCGGCATCATCGGCGTCTACTTCATCCTCACGGTGGGGTGGATGTTGCTCCCCCTCATCGCCGTGGCCGCCTTCACCATATACTTTTACTCAACCCACCTCTCGCATTGGTTCGTCGGTGAGGTCTTCACAGGCCTCAACTTCGGGCCGCTGATGGTCCTCGGAGGATACTTCATCCAGACAGGGAGTTACAGCCTCTCCGCGCTGGTCTCCGGAATCGTCCCCGGCATCCTAGTAGGCAACCTCCTGTTCTTGAACGAGTTTCCCGATATTGAGGCCGACAGGATGGCGGGTCGAAGGAACCTCGTCATCAGACTTGGGTTAGCTAAATCGGCTGAAGTCTATGTTTTGTTGATAGCATGTGTCTACGGGTGGATCTTGTTTAACGTCTCTTCTGGTTTGATGCCCTTAACAATGCTGATCACCTTAGCCACAACACCTCTGGCATTGAAGGCCGCAAGGGGGGCTCTCAGAGACTATGCGAATATAGACAGGCTTATTCCCGTTATGGGTGTAAATGTCATGCTTGTTCTCTCAACGACGGGTGCGACCACCCTTGGCATAATTCTCTCCAAATTCCTGTAATAGAAATTCAACGGCGAACCGTCGCGTGTAATTAATCCGCCGCTTTGTCGGCGACGGCGATGATCAGCCCACCGAATGCTTGCTCCTCTAGTCGTGTTGAGTCGAAGACGGTCTTAAACATGTCGAGAAGCCCCTGGTTTGTCGGGAGCTGCTCGTAGGTCTTGTACAGGATGCTCCAAGGGTTTCTATATCCATAGCCACTTGCCAGACCGCCTAAGATGGACACGCCGTACCGCATATAGAGCGAGAAAAATCCCCTGACCAACGGATTGTTTGGCTTACCGATATCGATGACTAGAAACCTGCCTCCGCCTCTAAGTGCGCGGCTGACCTCCCTAAGAACTCTTAACTTGTCTACGGAATCCCTGAGGGCATAGGAGGCGGTCGCTAACGTTACGCTGCTCTGCCTGACGGGCAACGCCTCAAAGACGCCTCGCACCAGGCCGATATACCGATCCTCCATCCCCGCTTTAGCTTTCGACAACATCTCAGTCGAATAGTCGAGGCAGATAAGGAACCCATCTATCCGGGTGCGGAGCATGGATGTGAAGTTCCCTGGCCCTGAACCCAGCTCCAGCCCCACGCCTTGGTGTGAACCTACCCTCTCCAACCCCTTCCATCGCGCTCTATCGTCCTGTAAGAGGGAGATGACGTGGTTCACCCTCTCGTATTTCTCGATGATCGCCTCGAGGGCATCCTCCACCTCACGCCAGATCATCAAAAGGTACCGACCGTCGCTTACGACTCTAATTGACCAGGGTCGTAAAAGCTTAAGGTTTTCGGGTTCCCAAGATGCTGAAGCTTTATCTACAAGTCTTATGGAGAATAGTTGATAACATGAGCGTTGAAGGTCTCAGCTTCCTCGACAAGGACGAGCCGAGGATAGTGCTGTTCTGCGGCAAGGGGGGCGTCGGCAAGACCACCGCGGCATCGGCCACCGCTCTCCACTTCGCTCGCAGAGGCCTACGTACCCTCCTCATCTCATCGGATCCCACGCCATCCCTCTCAGACATCCTGGAAGTTGATGTGTGCGGAATGATCACCCCCATCAAGGCGGCGCCCGGCTTATACGCCGTCGAGCTCGACTACGACACTGTAGTTGAGATGTGGAAGGAGAAGTTCGGAGATGAGGTTTACGAGGTCGTCTCCTCCTTCCTGCCCGTCGACAAGGAGATCATAGAATACGTGGCCAACGCCCCGGGCATCGACCAGGAGTTCGCCCTCAGCTACATATACGACATCTACAAGGGCGGCGGCTACGACACCATCGTCTGGGACACGGCGCCGGCTGGCGGCACCCTCTCTTTGATCAACCTCCAGGACAAGTTCTACAGGCATCTGGGCGATGCCGCCAGGCTCTATGTCCGGGTGAGGAAAGCCCTCGAGGCCCTGACCCAGGGTAGGGCGAAGAGGGACCCGCTCAAGATCATCGCTGAGTGGGAGGAGCTGTCGAAGAGCGTGCTCGGAATGCTGAAGGACGGGGGTACGAAGGCGTTTCTCGTCACCATCCCCGAGGCGTTGGGCGTCAACCAGACTCAGAGGGTGGCGAAGGAGCTCGAACGGTTCGGCATCAACATCAGCGGCGTCATCGTCAACTACGTTCTGACCCCGAACGCCGCGAAAATCGAGTTCAACAGACGCAGACGGGAGATGCAGATGAAACACATCATGGCCCTCGAGGAACAGTACGGCGGCATGATGCCCGTCGTGCTGATGCCTCTGCTTCCGTTTGAGGTTAAGGGGATCGAGGCGGTGGGCGAGGTGGAGAGGCTCCTCTTCCCAGACGCTCGCTCACCTGATTAGCTTCATGCGCCTCAGAAGATATTTGAGGACGCCTTTAACCCTGACGCCGGCTTCTCCGGGTGTTCTTAACTCCCGCTTTACGTGGACCATCGACCTTTTCACCCTCTCGACCTCCGCTTTCAGTTCCAAGTACCGTTGAAGTCTCTTGTCTTCGTCCGCGGTAGAGGCGTTGATCTCGTCTATCTTGTGCATGATCCCTTTAGCAAGCGCTAGCCCCTCAGCTACCTCCTCCGCCCTCTCCGCTTCTATGATTTCGAACTCGCGCTTCAGCTCGTTCATCCCGATCATGGAATCGTAGGTGGCTTCGGCTATCTCGTCTCTCGTCATCCACCTGGTGCGGTAATTGAGGAAGAGCTTCCAACAGGGCTGGTATAGCGCCTCCTTGTGCTCTCTAAGCGTCGTGTACGGCCTGAAGTACCCGTGCTGCTGGGGGTGCTCAAAGGCGAGGCTCCCTGGGTCGAGGAACGGGGCCATAGGCGCTATGAAAGGATGAACCCTGCCATCTTTCCCAAGGTCCACCATAAGGCGCCGCGTATATTCGACTGAATCCAGCGCCGACTTCCTGGTCTGGCCTGGAAGCCCGATCATGAAGAAGACATCGAACTTCTCGCAGCCGTGCTCGAGCGCGCTCCTGATGGTCTTCTCCATCGCCTTGGTTGTGTACGGCCTCCCCTGAAGCCTGCGCACTTCGTCATCGTGGGACTCGGGGGAGATCTCCAGGGTGAACGACTCACAGCTTCGCGCGATCTTATCCATGTAGCCCTCGGACACGGGCTCGAAAAGCTCCAGCGTCACGGTGTTGTCTATCGCCTCCCGTCTGATATCTTCGAGGATCGACTCCGCATGCCTCTGCCCCCCTTGTCTGAGGTCGCCGAGGAGGAAGATGGGGGCCTTGAAGTACTCGCTTATGATCTTCATCTCCTCCACGATCTTCTCCGGGGATTTGAAGGCGGGCTGCTCCCTGTTGCAGTAGTTTTTGAAGCCGAAGTTGGAGCCGCCGCAGGTCGTGCAGTTGTACGTGCAGCCCTTGCATGTGAAGAGCGCCGTGAACGGATAGTCCATGAAGCTCTCGAAGGGCAAGTGGCTCTCGAGGTTCCGGTGCCTCACGACGAGCTTGACGACCTCGCCGTAATCCAAGCTCAACTCGTCGAGGTTCTCGGGCACATATGACAGGGGGTTGACGTGCTTCCTGCCTTCAGGGCTCCTCCACGTCAGATTCTCCACCTCCTCGGGCTGCCTACCCTCCTCGATACAGTCCATGAGTTCAAGAAGGGGCTTCTCTGTGGAGTCTCCTCGGAGGATGTAATCGACCTGCGGAAAATACTCCGCAATCTCCTTATGGTAGTACGTGGCTGAGAGGCCGCCGAGGAGTACAGGCGTCTCGGTGTGATGCTTCTTCACCATCTCAGCGATGTCGAGGCTCCCAGCGGCGTGCGCGAGCCAGTGGAGGTCCAGGCCGAAGGCCGAAGCCTCGAGTTTGGATATCAGCTTCTCAACGTCGAAGAGGTGGTCCTTGAGCATCTTGACGGCGAGGTTTATTATGCGGGCGTGGTACCCGTGCTGCTCCAGGTACCCGACCATGCTGACGAACCCGAGGGGGTACATCTCGAAGACGGGGGTCGAGGGGATGACATCGCTGATGGGGCCGTACATGGCGAACCGCTCCCTGAAGTCGTAGACGCTGGGAGCATGCAGCAGGATCAGGTCGGGCTTCGGCATCCTGACAGCTCATATCTCAACTGGGATAGGTATATTTAATCTTGGCTTCAAGAGTTGCTTCGCATTTCACGCGCAGACGCGAAGATTCTATGAAAAGTCGCAAACGACGCATATAGTTATCGATCGATCTCGATAAATGTGTATCATCATAAAAGAGAAAAAGTGATAGCCTCAGTTTCTGTGATTCTTCTACTCGCCTGAAGCCCTGCCTATGGCCTTGAGGAGTTCGATGACGATTCCCATCCCCTTCTGTACATCGTCGTTTCCAAGGGCGGATAGAAGCCCCCAGAAGCCGACCTTCGGCGGATCCATAAGGGCCCTGTCCAGCTCGGGGTCCTGCAAACCTCGCTCGAGGATATCGACCAGATCTGTGTTGGAAATGGCATTGACGAGCTTAAAGACGGACGACATGATCCCCGAAACGTCGCGGACAACTTGATCGTTGAAGAAGTTGAGTGAATCTGGGTTGAACTTTCTCAGCGTCTTCGCTGGAAAGCAGATGGTCGTTTTTAACTCCTTTATTATTCTTGATATTGAAATATCCCTCTTTCATAGCAGCTTTGTCCACTCTGATCATCTCTCCCCTAAAACCTGCAAATAATTTAGATACCAGCTATCTATCTCCCACTTCTGCTGCTATAAATGGAAGCTCTGATCGATGCGAAATTCTCGCCGCATGCGCGAAATTGAGAACTTCTTTAAATCTCTTTTATATTATGGGAAACGGGATGTATGAAACAGATACCTCGCTCCGTGGAAAGCGGGTACTGGTGGCAGGCGTCGGCAATAGGCTCATGGGCGATGATGGGTTTGGCCCTAGGGTCATCGATCTTCTCTCATCTACCCCGCTGCCCGAGAATGTTGAACTGAGGGATATCGGAACAGCGGGACTGACCATTGCAACCGATCTGAGCGATTACGATCTCGTGGTCTTCCTAGACTCGATGGAGATGGAGGGCGAGCCAGGGAGGCTATCCCGAGCCGAGGTCGACGTTGAGGACATAGAAGAGGATGCGGGCGATTTGGCCAGAGTCTCCCTCCACGAGGTTGGACTTGAGGGGCTGCTCAAGTTCTCTAAGGCCAT
>CAZWKG010000033.1:0-8114 GCA_964634705.1 uncultured Candidatus Bathyarchaeia archaeon
CCCCTTTTGTCTCATTTACCTGGTTCTGGAGGTATAGCGTTGAAAGAGTATTTGCTGCCCGATCTACCTTTCGGATACGACGCCCTTGAGCCGTACGTCGACGAGCAGACGGTGAGGCTCCACCACGACAAGCATCATCAGGGCTATGTGAACGGCCTTAATTCGACGTTAAAGAAGCTTGAGGAGGCGCGAGCCAAGGGCGACCATTCCGACATCAGGACTCTTATGAGAGACTTGGCGTTCCACGGCTCGGGGGTTGTACTCCACAACCTCTACTGGGAGGGGTTGTGCCAGGCCTCAGAGAACAAGGAGCCGACGTCGGGGGTGTTTCTCGACCAGGTACAGAAGGACTTTGTTTCCTTGGAGGCCTTGAAGGCAGATCTGTCTGCAGCGGCGAAGGCGGTGGAGGGGTCAGGGTGGGCAATCCTCGCGTGGGAGTCACTAGGAGGGCGACTGCTAGTTCTGCAGGCGGAGAATCATCAGAAGCTGACGATCTGGGGGGTGAAGCCACTCTTCGTCATCGATGTCTGGGAGCACGCCTACTACCTGAAGTACCAGAACCGCAGGGCCGAGTACGTCGACAACATCTGGAACATCGTCAACTGGGACGAGATCGAGAAGAAGTTCAAAGCAGTCAGATGAGCATTTCATTAAACTCTCGTATCCGCTTTTTTATTGTTCCTCTGGTGGCATCACGTTTCTGAAGGTGAGGAAAAGGGCGAGATCGTATGCCGCCTTTAGTCCTCCAGCGATGAAGAATGGAAGGGATAGACCCATGAACTGCATGATGAACCCCGCCATGCTGGGGCTGATGGCGAGGGTCAAACTGCGGGGCAGATTGATGAGTCCTCCAACTCGGCTCCGCTCCTCGGGCTTCACGATCGCCATCACGTAGGATTGGCGTGTAGGCACGTCCATTTGGCTAAGCAGGGCTCGGCTCAAGTAGAGAGTCGTTGATGCCGTGAGGGTCGGCATATATGGAATCGACATGGTCATAATGTTCGCTGGCAGGTGGCTATAGACCATGGTGTTGATGAGGCCTATTCGCTCTGAGATGCGGTCGGCGAGCATGAAGGATGCGGAGGAGAGTAGGCTTGAGGCGGAGAAGATGAGGCCGATGACATCCACATCAAGGCCGAACCGTTTGAAGAACCAGTACGAGACCAGGGTCGAGGTGATGAGCCCGCCTCCGAAGGCGTCCACGCTGAACAGGAGGGAGAGCTTCAACACGTTCCTCCTCGTCTCAGGCGAGAGTGCCGGCGCCTCCTCTTCTATGGTCAGCTCCACCTCCGACTCAGGAGATAGCATCGAGTAGAGGAGGACCGCCCCGAGGTTGAGGAGGGCGAAGACACCGAACATCGCTCTGTAGGACGCGACCTCCGAGAGCGCGAACCAGCCCTGAAGCAATACGACCATTCCGGTGAACAGAGAGCCCGCAGAGGTTGCTAAGGAGTTTAAGGTGCTCCTAATCGAATACATACGAGTCCTCCTCCCAGCTGGACAGGACTGTGCCAGGATGACCTGTTCAAGCATACTGGCCGGTCCAAAGCCTCCCCCATAACCCAGAGTCGAGATGACAGCAACAGGAAGTAGGACAGCAAGGTTGGAGATGGACGCGAAGACGGCGCCGGAGAAGGTTACAAGCAGACCTAAGAGGATGAGTATCCTCTTCCGGCCGACTCGATCAGCGAGGAAACCCACGATGAGATTGAAGATCGTGGAGGAGATGAGGCTCCCGGTCAGCACCAGGCCTATCTGCCACAGCGGCAGCCCGACGATGCTCAGAAAGACCGCAAAGAAGACAGAGACGAAACCGCTTGCAAATGACTGTAAAGGCCTCACAGCAAGAAGTAGCTTGCCATCCCTAGATAGCCAGCTCAACTTCACAAATCATACAGCTCCTCTAATTTTCTTGCCGATTCTAGCTTGCCTTGGGAAATTAAAGCATGTAACCTTATTTCATCCTTATGAGTGTTTATACATGCGAAGCAATGTGTGCGTGTGTCTTCATGGTACGCGCCCGACGCCGCTGGTCTTGGAATACGAGGCAATGAGGGGCGGATAGAGTTGACGAAAGCGTCAGATGAAACGTTCACCCTTACTGGGACCTTCCTGGCTCTGATTCTTATCGGGTTCTTCGCCCGCCTCAGCTACAGCATGGCTAGGACGCCAGTCTTGGCGCTGTTCGCTAAGGCCCTAGGGGCGTCCTCCACCATGATCGGGTTGGTGGTGGGGATGTCCACGGTGACAGGCATCTTCTTCAAGGCGCCGGCTGGGACACTGTCCGACGTCTATGGACGGAGGGCGGCGCTGATGGCCGCCGTGATGGTGTTCGGCCTCATGCCCTTCACCTACATCCTCGTCCACGACTACCGCCTCCTCATCGTCATCCGCTTCTTCCACGGCTTCGCAACAGCCATCTACGGGCCTGTGGCGATGGCAGTCATTATCGACGTCGCCGGCGACCGTAAGGGGCAGCTCATAGCAACCTACTCGTCCATCTCCATACTCGGTGGCCTGATAGCGGCGCCCCTTGGCGGAGGCCTACTCTACATGCTTGGGGGCGCCGACCCATCGCCCCAGGTCTTCCACCTAGTCTACCTCGCAGTGGGCTGCATCGGCTGTGTCTCCCTCCTCCTCGTCCTCACTTTGTGGCGTCGGCTTCCGAGCCGCCCCTCGCCTGAGCCGCCTACCTTGGGGGAGGTGATGGGCAAGTTCAGGGACGACGTGGTCGCCGTGGTCACTGACGTGCAGGTGCTCCTCACGAGCGCTATGGAGGGTGTGCAGAACCTGACCGTCGGGGCCCTCGAGGCCTTCCTCCCAGTCTATATCACCGTGACCGCCGGGCTGACATCTTTCCACGCCGGCGTCCTCTGGGGGGTTCAGCTCGTCGTCCTGGTCCTCGTCCGCCCCGTCATGGGCAGGGTTTCCGACGTCCGAGGCCGGAAGCCGTTGGTCACCGCGGGGATGGTGCTCTGCGTCGTATCCTTCATACTCTACCCTGCGACAACCTCCTTCATAGCTCTATGTGGGCTGACTCTGCTTTTCGGTATGGGTGAGGCGATGGTTACCTCCTCGACGGCGGCGATGGTGGCAGAACTGAGCAAGGCGAGGGGGCATGGAACCTCCATGGGGGTCTTCGGAAGCCTCTGGGACATAGGTCACGCGGCTGGCCCCATCACGACGGGGTTCCTCCTATCCCACCTCGGCTATCTGCCTGCCTTCGGGGTGATCTCCGCCGTCCTCCTCATAGCCACGGTCGCCTTCCAGCTGTTCGTCAGGGAGCCTCGGAGGATTGGGGTGCGAACAGGGTAAAAAGAATGTGAGTTATTTCTGCATTATTATCTTGAACGTGACGAGGTTGTATCTGTCGGGGCACTCGTAGGTGAACTCGTCCTGCTTCTCGCGCCAGGGTATGGCACCGCCCATGGCGAGTGTCATCAGCGTCGGGAAGAGGTCGTGGTAGCACCAGCCGCAGATGCCCCCGGTTTTATGGGTGTTGATCTCGAAGGCGTCGCCGACCTTATGGCCTGCGCTGCAGTCCCCCTTGATGGACTCGACCTTAGCCGTGAAGACGGGTTCCTTCCAGGCCATCTCATGCACCTGATACGGGATCAAGGGCTGCGGATAAAAAATATTCGACCACGAAGGCCTCAAGCCTATTTAGCTTTCCTGTTTCGGATGCGCATCCGTTCTACTCTGTGTGTTTCTCCCTCCTACTGCATCTGTCAATGAAGTCTTCGCGGACCGGGTAAAAGATGTCGAGCATGATAAAGGGTTTTTCACCGATGGTTGTGTCGCTGTGGGGGACATTGGCGGGTATACAATAGAAGTCGCCTCG
The DNA here is from genome assembly GCA_964634705.1 of uncultured Candidatus Bathyarchaeia archaeon. Taxonomy (GTDB): domain Archaea; phylum Thermoproteota; class Bathyarchaeia; order TCS64; family TCS64; genus CAZWKG01. The sequence continues at coordinate 3,842 of CAZWKG010000033.1, forward strand.
CTTCACGTGCCGCTCCTCGTCGCCAATTCTGAGGATGGCCTCCCCGCTGTAGACCATGCCGATCTGCTCGTGTGGGTGGCTGTGGGTCGGTACCTCGTGACCTGGAAGGGTGGCGTTGAGCACCATCATCATCCTCTCTCCATGGAGGCCTGTGAGCACGGTCGTCTCCAGACCCTCCATCTGTGAGAAGCATGGAGCCTTATCTATATCGATGAAGTAGATCGGCTTCTTTCCCACGACGACCACCAAGCGTTACTCAGCACAGGTTGTTTCTAAAGTTTTCCGGAATCTAATAATCCCTCCATTTCTAGGTGGCAACATATCCTTCTCGCGAGAATGAAAAATTGAGAGGGTCTGTTGCTCCCTAAACTATGGTGTTACTCTTTGGTTGCATGGATCGCCTCGGCGATCAGTTCTAAAGCTGTATCTAGTTGATCGTTGACCCTGTTCATCTGTCTGACCATCTTGGTTCTTAGGAATCTGGCTTCACTGCTCTCCTGATCAATGCCAGAGAGTTCAGTCACCTGTTGGAGGGCGGGGAGCCGGGGCATACCGTAGGCGGGGTCTTGGTTGTACTTCCCCTCGTAGGTGTAGAGGGTTGATGTCAATATCCTCGAGGCCTTCATAAGGCGTAGGTTGAATTTTCTTATTCTCTCTTTGTCTCCCGTCTCCTTCAACCCAGCGGTGGCTTCATTTAGAGCATCTGCTCGGGCTTTCAGCTCCCTCGCTCTATCTAGAACCGGATTCAGGTTGAAGGTTCCAGAAGCAGCTTTGGTCTGGAGCTCTATGAGGGCCTCCTTGTACTCCTCTGCGGCCAGTGTGAAGTCAAAGGGCAGGATGGTGCAGTTCGCAGACCTCAGTACCGTGAGGGCCTCCATCCTCAGGTCGCGGAGCAGGTTCTCCCTGTCGCCCTTGTCGAGGGTGTCGTATGCGCTGTGCCACCACCATCCGCCGCCGCTTCCACCTATCCAGGCGCCTCTCAGGGGGCTGCCTTCGGGTATCCTCGCCCTGACCGCGACTGAGGGGATGCCGATGCCGTAGAAGGACTGGTCGCCGGCTCTCATAAAATAGGACCCGAGGACGAACTCCTCTAGGCCTGTCGCATCCTTTATTATCTCAGCCATGAAGTCAAATGTCCCCATCAGGCCTCCGCCGCCGACCTCGGTCGCGCCCTTGACGCCGGGAGAGTCTATGTTCATCGATAGGTAGCAGTTCCTGTCCAGGTCCTCGAAGAAGTTGTCCGCATACCAGGTGGAGGCGGAGTATCGACCGGTGGAGTGCCCTGACCACCAGGCGATCCTGACGCCCCTCTTCAGCTTATCCCTATGCCTCCAGAGTAGCCTTGCCAGCTCCAGAAGGGCCGCGTTCCCGGTGCAGTTGTCGGTGGTCCCCACGTACCAAGAGTCCATGTGGCCGTGGACCAGCATGAACCTGTCGGGCTCCTCCCTCCCCTCGATCTCCGCAACGGTTATCGGGATCCTCCTCCATCTGGTATCCGTCCTTGCGTGTAGGTTGGCCCTCACCCTGCCCTTCTTTAGGAGCTGGAGCAGGCGGTCCCCATCCGACCTCTTTATCGATATGGCCGGTATCTTCGGGATCCTCCCGACCGACTCGGGCGTCGGGGTCCCCCAGACCGTCGTCACGATCATCTCGTGGAGCACGTCCTCGCCGCTGATGTGCACCTGGCCTGCGGCGCCTGCCTGCTGGGCGGCCCACACGACGGCGGGGCTTGCAACCCCCCAGATGAGCGCTACCCTGCCCTCCACGCCCACCTTCCTGTACTCATCCACCAGCCCACTTATTCCGGCGAATAGGCTCCCAGGCGGCACCGGCACGAAGACCAGATCGGCTTCGACCCCTTCCTCTGGGGTGGACGCGGAGAAGGAATGGGTTATGCACTCCATCTCGAAGGTGCTGGGGGAGACCACCCTTAGCGAGGCCTCCTTCGGGTGGCTTATCAGGGAGTTGAACTCGTAGGTCTCGAAGGGGACGCCGTACTCCTGCAGCTTCGCTCTGACGTATCGATGAGCCTTCCTTTCGCCCTCGGTGCCCGACGTCTTATCGAGGGCTGAGAGATATTCGACGTGGCCCCAGGCCTCGTCGACGGATATATCCGATAGGACCTCGTCCTCGGTTTTCATCAACAGTTCACATCTCCTCCTTTTCGCTTGCGGCGATCCGCTCCTTAAGGCTTGGGGGGACGGGGTAGGCCAACTTGCTGTGGGTTACGCCGAGGTCGATGAGCATCTCCGCCACTTTGACGGCTGTCTTGACGGGGTTGACGGCAGGTACGCCGATCTCCTCGGTCAGCTCGTCGTCGACTATGAGGAAGCCCATGCTCATGCATCCATAGGTCACCGAGTCGGCCCCGTACTCCTCCACAGCCCTCTTACCCTCCCTGACCATCGCCTCGTAAGCCTCCTCATGCCTCTTTCTTACCTCTGGAACCGAGAGGCCGATGGGGTGGACCGAGACGAGCTTCAGCAGCCCATCCCTCTCATGTATCTCAGTTCTCATCGGAGGCCCGCGGCCTGTGGTGAGTACCGAGAATCTACGTCCAAGCATGGAGCAGATATGCTTCGCCGTTGCGCCCGGCGGTACGACCGGAATCCTCAGAACCTCCCTTAGGGGAGCCACCCCTGGGTCGCCGCCGCATGGGATAATCACCGCTTGGTATCCGGCTCTCTCCGCCGCCATGGCGCATTCAAGCTCCTTCGGCGTCGATACGGAGGCCTCGTACTCCGACTGGATGGTTCCGAGGCGGCTCCTCTCTGGCTCCTCCTCAAGGCCGAATATATCTATCTGCGTGTCTGGGCCTGCAATGGTTCTGAGGATCATCTCCCTCCGAGCTAGCTCACCCTTTAGTCTACCTGTCGCAGCGCTTGCCATGAGGAAAGCGATTTTCCTCGTTTTCATCTCGATCGAGCAAAAGGATCACTTCATATTAATTATTAACTTGTACCTTCGTAATGCCTTGGTCGGATGAAGAAAGAAGCCCCGTCTGAAATGCCCTTTTATCCCGTATATGAATGCGTATGTGATTTTGGCGCCTCAGAGGGAATTCGAACTCTTTAAGATCAAAGGCTGTTCTGTGCTTCGGTCTGCCGATTGTAGAGGTGATGCTATATAACTCCCTTAAAAACATGTTGTACGAATATTATGCTGACTTCGGAGTGAACTAATTGCTGAGCCTGGGGACTAGGTGGAGCTATCGCCATACTGTCCTGCTAATAAGCTGGTTCGGCTGGGTAAGCATCTACCTTTGTAGATCCGTGCTTCCGCCTATCTTGCCCATTCTCTTCGACGAGCTAGGCATAAGCCACGCTCAAGGAGGGCTGCTGGAGACCGCGTACCTTTTCGGCTACATCGTCATCAAGTTGCCGGCCGGTGCCATCGCCAACAGGATAGGGATAAAGAAGACCCTGACGATCGGGATCGTAGGATACGCTCTATCCACCTCTCTAAACTTCCTAGCCACCTCTTTCACCCATCTCCTTATCCTGAGGCTTCTCCTCGGCCTCTTCCAAGGAGTTCACCTGCCCCTAGCAAACACGCTCCTCTCCGAGAGGTTCGGGAGCAGGCAGGGGCGGGCTATCGGGTTCCACGAGTCAGGGCCCAACGTTGGGAACACCATCGCCCTCCCGGTCACCGTCGCCATTTCGATCTCTTTGGGCTGGAGGTGGGCCTTCCTTCTGATATCGATACCCGCCTTCATCTTGGCCGTCGCTACAGCAATCATCTTGAAAGATGAGCCGCCGTCAAGCAAGCAAAGTACAAAAGAGGTTGGGAAGATCGGAGGCTCCGAACTGCATACGTTCAGCATGTTACTAATCCCACTGGCCTTGGCTCATTCGGTCTACAATCTATGTCTCAGGAATCTTCTTGTCTTCACGCCATCCTATCTCGTAGAGTTTAAGGGGATGCCCCTCGCCTTGGCGGGGCTGATCTCGATGCTGATGCCTGCGACGGGCATTGTCGCGAAGGTCTCAAGCGGCTTTGTGGGGGAACGGATTGGGGGTAAAAACGCCATATGTTGGGCGATGGGCCTCACAGGCCTCTTCATCCTCTCCCTCACTTTCCTTAGAGGGGGACTCGGGCTTTCCCTGGTCTTCATGTTGATGGGGCTTGGCCTATACTCGTTCTCCCCCATCATTTACTCCTCGGTTACCTCATCGCTGCCCAGCCAGTTGAAGCCCCTCGGCTTGGGGGTCGTTACGACGGTGGGAAACACTGTTGGTGCCTTCTCCACGTTCCTCATAGGTTACATAATAGA
>CAZWKG010000034.1:0-7888 GCA_964634705.1 uncultured Candidatus Bathyarchaeia archaeon
CTCCTATCTCCAGGAGGCTGTTGCCGTGTTTCAGTTCCAGCGGCTCGTAGAAGATAGGGTACATATAGGGGGCGGAGATGGTCTGCCGGCCGTCGCCGGGGATGGGGAAGGGCTGGTCGCTGTAGGCGTAGTCGACATACGCGGGGTCCATGAACTCCTCCCGGGGGACCTGGAGCATGGCCCGAGCCATCGCCTCGGTCTTGATATAGCCGGCCGCACTATAACGCCGGACCATCTGCCTCCGCTGCTCGGCGAAATCAGGCATCGCGTCCCGCATCAAATAGAGTGAGGTAGGGTTATTAATGGTTTAGCGGGAGGGTCAGGTGATAACGCCTTCCTTCCTTAGAGCCTCTATCTGCTCCTTTGTGTAGCCGAGGAGCTGAGTGAGGACTTCCTCGTTGTGCTCTCCCAGCAGGGGGGCGGGCATCCTGACGGTGCAGGGGGTCCCACTTAGCTTGACGGGGAAGCCCGGCAACCTTACGGTTCCCGCTGTCGGATGCTCGACGGCCTTGATGATGCCTCGGGCCATCACATGTGGGTCCTCTAGGGCCTGGTCGATCTGGAGGATGGGCCCCACGGGGACTGATTCGGCTGCAAGGGCGTCGATGATCTCGTCCACCTTCCTGGCCGCGACCCACTCCTTCAGCTCCTCCGTTGTTTCCAGCGTCTCGACTCCCATGGCCCTCATGAGGCGGTCCCGCATCTGGGGGTCGGCGGCTATGTAGACCCCCCCGTCCTCGGCCTCGAACATGCCGAATGTGCTGAGGCCCATATACCTCTGCCGGGCCTGCCAGGGTAGCTCCCCGCTCATGGTGTACTGGGTGATGGAGACCCCGGTCTGGGCGATCATGCAGTCGAGCTGGGCGACATCCACGAGCTGCCCCTCGCCGGTCCGGTCCCGGTGGCGGATGGCGCCGAGGATGGCGATGACCGCCCATAGGGCTGGGTCGAGGTCGCCGTGCCACTCCGCTGGCCTGATGGGCGGCCCCTTGGGGTCGACGATGTCGCCAGTGAGCCTGTACCAGCCGCACATGGCGGAGGCGATGGGGGCGAAGCTGGGGCGCTGCCTGTAGGGGCCGTTCAGGCCGAAGCCGCTGAGGGAGGCGTATATGATGTCAGGCTTCATCCTCTTGATGGCGTCATATCCTAGGCCGAGCTTGTCCATAGTGCCCCGCTTGAAGTTCTCTACGACGATGTCGCTCTTCTCAGCCAGCTTTAGGGCGATCTCTACGCCCTTCTGGTGCTTCAGGTTTAGGGTGACCCCCTTCTTGTTCCGGTCAAGGTAGAGGAAGACGGTGCTCACACCGCCGACAAGGGGCGGGTAAAGGCGGGAGATCTCGCCCCAAGTTGGCTCGATCTTGATTACTTCGGCCCCCATGTCAGCCAGGACCATGGTCGCGTAGGGGCCGAAGTAGACATGGCTGAAGTCAAGGATGCGGATGTCGTCAAGCATGCTCATCCTACTCACCGAATCTCCTCAAAAAACGGTTATTGACCTGATAAACTTTATGCGATGAACCGCCTATCACTTCATATCATTTGGAGGCTCCCGAGACGACAATTAAGAATTTAATCTATTATTTAATGGAACGGTGGATCATTAGATGAGATGCCCGAAATGTGGAAGATTCTGTAAAGAGGTGAAGGTTCCTGGCAAAGGTGGGGGGATGTCTATATATGCTGATTGTTCTGCTTGTGGGAGGATTCTTGTAGAAGAAGTTAGAATAAACAGGATCCGAGCATATTTCGATGAATACCTTGAGAGCTATAGGAGGGGCGTCGAACGCTTCGGGGTATGGTGGAAGGTCTTTACCTTTTCGATGATAAGCATCGCCCTCGTCTTCATAGCTCTCGCGATACTTCTGATCACCCGCCTGCCTTGATGAGACGCACGATTATTGTGGTCAAAGTTGCATGATCAGTAGCATCGCTATCATGCCGATTATTACGGATGCGCTGACCCCCGAGATCAACCATCTATACGCACGCGTGAGGCCCCTCTCCACCTTCGAGTCAATGACCGAGAGGGCGCTGTGCACGGCCTGCCTGCTGATGGAAAGCCGTCGAACTATCTTCGATTTATTCAGCCGTCTCCACCTAAGGTCCCAGATCCTCCTCTCCCAACCTGTGAGATACCCTACTCCGAAAGTCAATCTCTGTATGTCAACTATTCTTGGTTGACGTATTTATGTTTTATTAGGGTGTAACAGAAGGGAGAATGTCTCAACCTTTTAACCTATCGCCTTCCAGAGCTTGTCCCCGACGTAGTGGAGGTTCTCGACGACTTTTCCCTTATCCGTCAAACTGATCCCCTCGGATGACTTTAACGCCCTCCCCACCGCGAGAGCCTTCCCATGCCGCTCGTCCCTGACGACGACCAAGTCGCCCTCCTCGAAGTCACCTCGGACCTCGACGACTCCGGGGGCCATCACGTCCGCCCCGTTGCAGACATGCGGGATCGCTCCCATGTCTACTACCACAGAGGACAGCCCCCCCAAATGAGGGCACGTCAGGGTTGGGAACAGAATGCTACCCGCTCGCACCAGATGGGCTGCCCCATCGAGGACGTACACGATGGTTCCATCGAATTCGGCCTGCTCAACAGTGGCGGGCTGAGCACCACCCAGCAGGATCGCAGCCTCCTCCAGCAGTCTCCTAGCGTCTTTCCGCCGCATCACACGCCGTTTATGCAGCCTAGACGCCGAATCGGTCCCCATCGGCTTCCACCGACCGATAAAACTAATAAGGAAAGGGGAGCACCATTTCAGTAGATACCTCCTCGCCCTAGATCGGAAAGGATATATGAACAGGTGAAACCTCTATGAGAAGCGTGATCGACAAGATTATAGGACGGAAGGAGAGCGAAGTGGAAGCCCCAGGCGACACATACATCAAGGCCATACCCCTCAGGGCGTATGAGGACGTAGACGTTATTAAGTCTGAGGTGAGGGCGGGGAACATCGTCATAACCAACGTCGCTCCTCTGGCGAAGCACAACATCGAGGACGTGAAGCGCGCCATCAACGAGCTCAACGAGTATGCCGCCCTAATCAGCGGCGACATCGCCCGCCTCGGCGAGGAGCGGGTCATCCTCACGCCGAAGACGGTGAAGATCTGGCGCGGCCAAGGCGGAGAGGAAGGCTAGCCCATTCTAAGCCAGCCTCAGGGTCTCCAACATATCAGGCGCGTAGGCCTGCACCCCGCGGAAGCGGGAGATGGACTTCGCCATGTTCTCGCATTTCGACTCCTCACCGTGGACTAGGAACACCCTCCGCGGCGTCGGCCTAATCTTCCTAACGTAGTTCAGCAGCTGACGCCTGTCTGAGTGGCCCGAGAAGCCCTCGACGGTGTTGATGCCCATCTGCACGTTGATCACCTCCATCTTCCCTTCGCTGTTAAAGGCCTGCACGGACCTCAGCCCGGACTGGAGCCGCTGCCCCAGCGTCCCAGCCACCTGGTAGCTGACGAACATGAGGCCGTTCTCCTCCCAAGGCGCCAGCCGCTTGAAGTAATCGATGACAGGGCCGCCCTCCATCATCCCCGCCGTCGCGATGATGATGCAAGGACCCCCCTCCGCTATCTGATCCCTGCTGTCGGCCTGCTTCACCACCGTGAAGTAGTCTGATTCGAAGGGGTTCCTCCCCTCCCTCAGGATCTGGTCCCTGATCTCGTTGGAAAGGTACCCAGGGTACGCCGTGTGGATGCCCGTAGCCTCTGAGATCATCCCCTCGATATAGACGGGGACCTCGACGAGGTCGCCGCCCTCCATGTACTTGTTGATGACCATCATGATTTCCTGCGCGCGGCCTACCGCCGGCACAGGGATGAGGACCTTCCCCTCCTTCAGGATTCGGTTCGCCATCGCGACGAACTCCGCCTCGGTATCCATCCGTGGCGGGGTAACGTCGTTGGGACCGCCGTAGGTGCTCTCTATGATGAGGGTCTCGACCCGGGGGAAATGGGAGGCTGCGGGCTGGAGCAGCTGGGTGTAGCCGAACTTGAAGTCGCCCGTGTACACGATGTTGTGGAGCCCCTTCCCGATGTGGAGGTGGACGATGGAAGATCCGAGGATGTGCCCCGCGTTGTGCAGCGTCAGCCGGACGTCCGGTGACACGTCTGTCACCTCGCCGTATCTGAGGGGTATCGTGTGGACAACGCCCTCTCGGATGTCATCTGCCCCGAAGGGCGCCACCCGTCCCTCCTTGCTCATCACATCGAGGTAGTCGCCCTGCAGCAGCACCATCAGGCTCGCAGTCGGCTTTGAGCAGTAGACGGGACCATTGTACCCATACTTGTACAGGTAGGGGATGAAGCCGCAGTGGTCGAGGTGCGCGTGGGTGACCACAACCGCGTCGAGATGTCTGAGGTCGAACTCCTCGACGTCAAGCCGGGGGTAGGCGTCGATGGGGTTGCTCGTGCCAGGGTTGATGCCACAGTCCAGCAGTACGCTGCTCTCCCTCGTCCGGACTAGGACGGCGGAGCGGCCGACATGTCTACTGGCGCCAAGGGTGGTGATGCGCACATCTCCTGAGGTGCTGTACATCGGCCGGAATATGGACTCGCCCGTCTCCCGGAGGAACCGCTCCCGCTCCTTGCTCTTCGAGTAGAGGTAGCCCTGAATCTGCTTGATGGTCTTAGAGGGGATGGGGGGAGACCTCACGACATTTGGGCTCCACCGGGCCCTCCTAACTATCTCCAGCAGGTTTGAGCCCCCTTTGCCGATGGCGACGCCTGGCTTCAGGACATCAAGAACCACCTCTCCAAGGGTGGGGTCGAAGTAGGTCTGCACCAGTCCAGCCTCCTCGGGCAGCACCTCCTTGATGATCCGCTCGGCCTCGTTCTCAGTCGTCCTCACCGAAGGGTCCGAGCGAATCACGATCCGCTTCTTGATGGAGCCTGCGATGTCAGCCACGATGTGGCTCTGCTCCAAAAGCATCTCCGGCCGCTTAGTGTAGATGGCGAGGCGGGGTCCCTCAAACTCGATCCTGGTGATGCCTATCTCCGGGGGTATGTTCCCGAGTATTGAACTCCTTATCTCGGCATAGGACAGGCTCTTGGTCTTCTGCATCGGAATAGCCCATCTAGCTCAGTAGAGCGAGCTTCTCTTCCTGTGAGAGCTCCCTGAAGCCGCCCTCGGTCACCATGGCGACGTCAAAGCTGTCCCCGCTGGCGACATCCCTCTTCATGGCGGAGTCCACGGCCCTCACGACGATGGGTAGCATCTCATCGGTGAGGCTGTCCTCCCGGTACTGATCCTCTAGGACGCCGTAGGCGATGGGTGAGCCAGACCCTGTGGAGACCACCTTCTCCTCCGTCAGGCTCCCGAGGGGGTCTAGGGAGTATATGTAGGGGCCCGACTCATCGAACCCCCCGACAAGCGCCTGAAGAGGCAGCGGCATACCCACCTCACGGTTCGCAAACAGGATGTTGGAGAGGAGCCTCGCGGCCGAGGCGACGGGCATGGGCCGCCTCTTCTCAAGCTCGAAGATCCTGGCGTTTGCCCTCAGTATATCGACGATCCGCTGTGCAACAGCCACGCCGCCGGCCACCGTCATCGCTAGTCGATCCGTGATCTTGAAGACCTTCTTAGCGGTCTTGCTGGCCACGTAGGTGCCCATGGTGGCCCTGGTGTCGGTTGCCATGATCACGCCGTCCCTGCAGACGACCCCGACGGTTGTGGTCCCTTCGAGTTCTCCTATTGGGTTACGCATTTCCAACACCTCTAAGCAGCATTTTAACTGAGAGTAATCCTAAGAAGGAAGACCAAGTAACATAAAAAGGTATTCTTTAAAAACCTTTCTCAGCTGGTGTCCTAGACACACAAAGGAGATACAGCCTTCTTTAGTATTCCATTGGGCCTTCGACATGGCTGGCGTGGTTGCTGAGGCGCCCAATAATCTTATTTCTACTGTTCGATATTTGGATATGAAGCTGGTGCAGCGGTGAACGAGATACACAGGATAGATCTGCCGCGTATCGTGGTCGTCGGCAGGAGAGTCCTAAAGTCACTTGGCGAGATCTGCCAGGAACTCGGACACGAGCGGGTGCTGGTGGTCACGGGGAAGCGGACCTACAAGATCGCCGGCGAGAAGGCTCAGGATATCCTGAGGGAGAGCGGCCTCAGGGCCGAGGTGACCTTCGTGACCGAAGCCGACATGGAGACCGTCGAGAGGGTAAAGGCGGAGTCCGAGGCGATGGCCGCCGACGCTGTGATAGGCGTCGGGGGCGGTAGGACCATCGACATAGCTAAGCTCAGCGCAGCAAAGAGCGGGACGTTCTTCGTCAGCGTCCCGACCACAGCATCCCACGACGGCATAGCCAGCTCCTTAGCCTCTGTCAAGGGCCTGGGGAGGCCCTACTCGGTGAAGGCGAGGGCGCCCATAGCCGTCGTCGCCGACTCCCGCATCATCGCCGAGGCGCCCTACAGGTTCACAGCCAGCGGCTGCGGGGACATCATCTCCAAGGCGGTGGCTGTCCTAGACTGGCGGCTGGCCCACGAGACCAACGGGGAATACTATGGCGATTACGCCGGCAGCCTCGCCCTGATGAGCTCAAGCCTCGTCATGGAGAGCGCCCATCAGATTCGAGACCGACTTGAGGAGGGTTACCGGACGCTCCTTGAGGCGTTGGTCAGCTGCGGCGTCGCCATGAGCATCGCGGGGAGCAGCAGGCCCTGCAGCGGTTCGGAGCACCTGTTCAGCCACGCCCTCGACATGATCGCGCCGAGGCCTGCCCTCCACGGGGAGCAGTGCGGAGTCGGCACCATAATGATGGCGAAGCTCCACGGCCTTGACTGGCGCTCCATCAGGGAGAGCCTCAGGGTCATAGGGGCCCCGACCACGGCGAGGGAGCTCGGCATAGGCCGCGGGGTCATCGTCAAGGCTCTGGTGAAGGCGAGGGAGATCAGGCCCGAGCGGTACACGATCCTGAACAGGGTGAACTTGACGGAGGAGGAGGCGGAGGTCCTCGCAGAGGGCTGTGGCGTAATCTAAACCCCACCTCCTGCAATCTAGTATGGTTGATGGTCACAGACGAATGTTTATATGATTCAAATTCCCCTTCAATTTGAAGATTGTGAACGGGGTTCCCCCATTGAGCAGCGTTCAGCTTAAGGTCGCGGAGGCGAAGCAGCAGAGGGATGTTGGCAGGAGCATCGCCCGCGTAGACGCCGAGACGATGAAGGCCCTCGGCGTCACCGTCGGCGATGTCATAGAGATCATCGGGAAGAAGAGCACGGCTGCAAAGGCGTGGCCGGCCTACCCCGAGGATCAGGGACGCAGCCTCATCAGGATAGACGGCTTCATAAGGAAGAACGGCGGCGTCTCCATCAACGAGTTCGTCTCCGTGCGGAAGGCGGAGGCTGAGTTCGCCACTTCTATCAAGCTGGCGCCCGTCGACATCCGCATCAGCGTCGACAGCGACTTCGTCCGATTCGTCAAGGACAGGCTAATCGACAGGCCCTGCACCCGGGGCGATACCCTTCTCATCATGATGCTTGGCCACTCCGTCCCCTTCATGGTGGTGAACACCAGGCCCAACGGCATCGTCAAGATATCGCCGACGACGGATATCACCATCCTCAGCGAGCCCGTCCCTGAGCTTGAGATGCCGAGCAGGACGACCTACGAGGACATCGGCGGCCTCGACGAGGATATCAAGAGGATCAGGGAGATGGTGGAGCTTCCGCTGAGGCATCCTGAGATCTTCCAGCGCCTCGGCATAGACCCACCGAAGGGGGTCCTCCTACATGGGCCTCCCGGGTGCGGCAAGACCCTGCTCGCGAGGGCGGTCGCCAACGAGTCCGAGGCGAACTTCTACGCCATCAACGGCCCCGAGATCATGAGCAAGTTCTACGGCGAGTCCGAGGCCCGGATGAGGAAGATGTTCG
>CAZWKG010000035.1:0-2403 GCA_964634705.1 uncultured Candidatus Bathyarchaeia archaeon
AGGAAGAAGCTCGACCCCGAGATAGGATTCAGCCCCGAGGATAGGGCCATCCACATCAGGCGGGTGGCCTACGTCAGCGAGCTCCTGGCGAGGAACGGGGTAGCTGTGCTTGTCTGCCTCGTCTCGCCCTACATCCATGTGCGCGCCGCGGCCCGGAAGCTGATAGGCGAAAAATTCATCATGGTCTATGTCAAATGCTCCCTCGAAACCTGTATAAGACGTGACACCAAGGGGCTTTACAAGAGGGCTCTGGCGGGAGAGATCCTGAACATGACGGGGATCGGTGACCCCTACGAAGAGCCCCTTAATCCTGAGGTTGTTGTCGACACGGAGAAGAACACGGCCGAGGAGAATGCAAGTATCGTCTTTACCAAGCTCAGGGAGCTAGGCTACATATAAAAGAAGGCTTCTACTCGACCACTATCATCGTCAGCGTCGATCTGACGCTCTTCAGACGTCTGATCTTTGAGCTTATGATATCCTTGAGCTGCTGCATCGATTCAGCCTCTACCCTGACGACGAGATCGTAGACGCCGTAGACTCCGTAAATATCCTTCACCTCACCGATCTCCTCAAGGGCCTTGCTCACCTCGGCTTCCGACCCCATATCTGTGTTGATTAGGACGAAGGCTATATTCACCAAGACACCTCAAAGCGTATAATGCATACAGTTTTTAAGCGTTTCTAAATCCTGCTCCACCCTCTCGAAGACAGCTATTCAGATTTTCCATCTGGCGCTCTAGGCCGCATTTCGACGACTGTCGATATGGTCTTCGTCGCAACTTTTATTTCAACACCTTGGAGAGTTGATGAGAGGGTCAATTGAGACTTTCAAGAGACGTTGCGGTTGTAGGGGCGGGGATGACCCGTTTCCACCACAAAATTCACGCTGGCAAGACAAGCCGGGAGCTCTTCGTCGAGGCCGCCCTCGAGGCGTCGGAATCGGTGGACCACGGCTTAGAGCTGAGGGATGTCGAGGCTCTCTTCGTCGGCAACTTCTCCAGCGACGCCTTCGAGCGTCAAGCCCACACGGCCGCCCTCATGGCCGACTGGCTCGGTCTATGTCCGAGGGCCGCAACACGAGTTGAGGACGCATGCGCGAGCTCGGGCGTCGCAGTTAACCTGGGCGCCCTCGCTGTCGCCTCCGGCGCCTACGACGTAGCGATGGTTGGCGGAGTCGAGAAGATGAGGACCCTGAGCACTGAGGAGGTGACAGACACCCTCGCGATGGCCGCCGATGACGTATACGAGGTCTCAGCGGGTCTCACCTTTCCCGGCCTATATGCCACCATGGCGACGGCTCACTTCGCCAGATACGGCTCCAGCTGGGAGCAGCTCGCAGCCATCGCCATTAAGAACCATTATAATGGCTCCCTGAACCCGAAGGCGCACTTCCAGTCGGAGATCATGGAGACAGCAAAGAGGCGGGGAGAGCAGCGCGGCCTGACCTTCAGGGACGAGATGGAGTTCCTCCGCTCACCCCTGAACCCGGTCGTCGCGTATCCGCTCAGGCTCTTCGACTGCTGCCCCATCTCCGACGGCGCCGCAGTCGTCATCCTCGCGGCAGCTGAAGTTGCTAAGAGATTCACGGACACCCCCGTTTACATCAGGGGTTTGGGGCAGGCCTCGGACGCGATGTCGCTCCACGACAGGGCCGACCCGACTACGCTGAGGGCGACGAAGCTGGCTGCGGCTCAGGCCTACAGGATGGCTGGAGTGAATGCTGAGGATATCGAGGTGGCAGATGTCCACGACTGCTTCACAATTGCGGAGGTTATGGCCACCGAGGACCTCGGCTTCTTCCCGAAGGGCGAGGGAGGGAAGGCGGCTGAGGAGGGGAGGACAGCCCTGGACGGGGAGAAGCCTGTGAACCCCGATGGCGGTCTGAAGGCCAAGGGCCACCCCGTCGGCGCAACGGGCACGGCGATGGCCTACGAGATGTTCAAGCAGCTACGGGGAGAGGCGGAAAGACGCCAAGTCGAGGGAGTTGAGTTCGGTTTGGCCCACAACGTCGGGGCGTCGGGAGCCACCGTCGTGGTACAGATATATGGGAGGTAGGCACTGTTGAGCGATAGGGAGTTTACAATTAGTTCGTTCAAAGAATTCCTAGAGGAGGGCCGGATCATGGGTTCTAGGTGCAGGGGCTGCGGAGCTGTCAACCTGCCGCCGCGACCCATCTGCCCGGAATGTGGAGATAGAGACCTCGAATGGATTGAGCTCGAGGGAACGGGAACAGTCCAAGCCTACACAGTAATCCACGTTCCTCTAACAAGGATGAGGGACCAGTGCCCCTATGCGTGCGGCGTTGTGAAGCTCGACGCCGGGCCAAGCATCACCGGCTTCATCCTCGACATCTCCGAGGGCGAGAAGTTAAAAGTGGGAACGAAGGTGAAGGCGGAGTTC
>CAZWKG010000035.1:2503-4896 GCA_964634705.1 uncultured Candidatus Bathyarchaeia archaeon
TCCGCCTCAGCATCATCGAGGGCTTCGCTGATCATGTCGAGCATCTCCGGCACGACCGAGTTCAGCTTATTAGGCCTGTTCAGGCTGATCCAGCAGACGCCATCCTCGACCTTCACCAGCACAAGCTTCTCTTCCGTCATTTCTTTAACCTCTCTAGCGTTTCTCTGCCATCTCGAAGGGGCCTAGAGGGAGGTTGGCTCCGAGTTTCATGGCCGTGTCCACCGCCTCCCTGTCAGCGATGCCCTCCTCCACGACCTTCTCCGCCTCCTCCATAAGTGGCTTCAGGAGGATCTCGACATCGAAACCTTCCCCGGCCTCCTCGGGGACCTTCGGCCGCTGCTCGTAGCTGTAGAATCCCTCCCCCGTCTTCCTACCCAGCTTGTTCGACCTGAACAGCGTCTCGATGGGTTTAGCCGGCCCGTATTCGGGGCCGAAGTTCTCCTCAAAGACTTTGAGGATGTAGTAGACGATGTCGAGGCCGATGAGGTCGGCGAGCATGAAGGGGCCGAGAGGCATCTTCGCCCTGTATTGCATCGCGCTGTCGATCTGCTCCTTCGTCCACTTTCCGCTCTCCAGAAGCTTCGCCGCCTCGTTCAGGTAGGTGATGAGCACCCTGTTGACGATGAACCCCGGCGCATCCCTCTTCACGGCGACAGGCGTCTTCCCCATCCTCTCCGCCAAGGTCTTCACGAGTTCCACCGTCTCCATGCTCGTTTGTGCACCAGGTATGACCTCGACGAGACGCATCAGGACCGGTGGGTTGAAGAAGTGCATGCCCACGAACCTTTCGGGCCTTGAGGCAGCTTCGGCGATCGATGTGATGCTCAGGCTGGAGGTGTTCGTGGCCAGCACCGCATCTCCCCGGGTCTTCTCAGAGATCTCCCTCCAAACCTTTTGTTTCAGATCAATTCTCTCTGGGATCGCCTCGATGACTAGGTCGGCTTCCTCAACCGCCTCCGAGAGGTCTAGGGTCATAGATACCCTACCCAAGGCTGCCTGGGCCGAGTCCTCACTCATCCTACCTCGATCGACGAAGCGCTTCAGGCTCTTCTCAATGCCCTTTCGGGCTTTGTCGAGAAATTCTTGAGCGATGTCTCGTATGACCACCTCGAAGCCTGCGACGGCGGCGACCTGGGCGATGCCGTGACCCATGACCCCCGCGCCTATAACAGCGACCCTCTCAACTTGCTTTGGTTGCATGGAAACCCCACGGCTTCTATTCCTCATAAGGCTTAAAGACTTTTTCAAGGCGGTAAAAACTAAATAGACATCGCTTCGTGTATTTCCCGTATCAGGGAGGGATAGGAACCTGGCAAGGATTATCACCCTTCTCAAGGACATCGTCGACCTCACGGAGCTTAAGATAGACCCGACAACCCGGAGACCCCGGGTCGAGGGCGTGAAGCGGAGGATAAGCGATGTCGACAAGAGGGCCCTGGAGGCGGCAATCCAGCTGAAGGAGGAGCACGGCGGCGAGGTGACCGCCCTCTCCATGGGCGACGCCAAGACGAAGACCGCGATGCTCGAAGCCCTCGCCATGGGCGCAGATTCGGCTTACATCATCAATGACAACGACCTCAGGGGCATCGACACGTTGTCGACATCTAAGGTGCTGGCGGCGGGGGTGAGGAAGCTTGGCGACTTCGATCTCATCCTCTGCGGGGAGATGACCCTCGACAGCCTCTCGGCTCAGGTGGGGCCGCGCCTGGCGGAGCTCCTCGACCTGCCCCAGGTTATGTACGCGAAGCATCTTGAGCTAATGGATAGGCGGCTTAGGGTCGAAAGAGACCTTGAGGATGTGGATGAGGTCGTCGAGGTGGGGTTGCCTTCTGTCGTCTCCGTCGTCAGGGAGATCAACGAGCCGAGGATACCGTCGCTGATAAACATCATGAAGGCTAAGCGCAAGCCCACGGTTGAGTGGGACGCCGCAGCCCTCGGTCTCTCCCCCGAAGAGATCAAGGCAGCCTCAGCTGTCGAGGTTCTGAAGGTCGAGGTGCCCCTAGTCGAGCGTAAGCGTATCATCATCAAGGCTGAATCAGTCGAGGAGGCAGCGGAGAAGCTGGCGGAGGCCATCCTCGCCGAGGGGGTCTTGGAGGGGTGATGATGACCGAGGAGGGCGTGCTGGTCTACTCCGAGGACAGGGAGCTCGAGCTACAGATCCTCGGAAAGGGAAGGGAGCTGGCGGACAGGCTCGACACAGAACTCTATGCTCTGCTGGTAGGCACGGGGATCGCAGAAGCCGATACTCTAATCGAGCACGGCGTTGATAAGGTCTATGTAGCCGACGATCCTAAGCTTGCCCACTTCGCCGTCGAGCCCTATCGAGCGGTGGTCCTAGAAGCGGTTAAGAGGGCGTACCCGGAGATCCTCCTCATCGGGGCGACGAAGCGCGG
>CAZWKG010000035.1:4996-7869 GCA_964634705.1 uncultured Candidatus Bathyarchaeia archaeon
CGTCTGAAACAACGGAGGCGGCGGGGTTTAGGCGTCTCCATCCTAGAATCCAAGCCGAATCCAGGGCACTACGCGCTGGCGGAGATGGAGGAGATGGGCATTCTCAGGGTTGTGATCACCCAGAACATCGACAACCTCCACACGGCGGCTGGCAGCCGGAACGTGCTTGAGATCCACGGGAACGTACATAAACTCAGGTGTGTAAAATGTGGCGCCAGGTTCCCCAGAAATGGATTCGACCTCTCAGAGCTGCCGCCCCGCTGCCCCAGATGCGGGGGCGTCGTCAAGGGGGATACGGTTATGTTCGGCGAGCCCATCCCGCAGGATGTCCTCAGCCGATGCATAGAGGAGGCGGAGCGCTGCGACTGCATGCTCGTCGTCGGCACCTCCGCCGTCGTCTACCCCGCCGCGGGCCTTCCTCTGATTGTGAAGCGGAGAAGAGGCGCCCTCATCGAGGTAAACCCAAGGACGTCTGAATTGAACGCCCTCTGCGACGTGTGCATACGCGCCCCATCTGGCGAGGCGTTACCAAAGATCGTCTCTGCCTTGAAGGGGCTGCGAGAGGGCTAGCGGAGCCTCCTCCGGGTCCAATCGGCGATTTCCTTACCGGTGGCGAACCAGACGTCTCCCTTCGCTTTCATCTCTCCGATGAGTTTCTCCAGCATCTTCAGCCTCGAGATGCGGCCGATGGCCTGAGGGTGGCACGTCAAGCAGAAGTACCTGCCTAGCTCGTAGATACCTTCGAATTCGGGCTTCCAGAGCCGATATACATCGTCGGGGGCGCGCCTCTCCAGCTCGAACTGGGGCCAGTCATCTAACATCCACTCGACTGGAAGCTCCACCAGACCGGTGTCCTCGCCCCGGTACCTCAGCATGTAGGGCATGTCGTCGTCCATGAAGTTGCTTGAGTACCTGAAACCGAGGCGCCTCAGATGCCGGATGGTGCGGTCGCCGACCAGCCAGTACGGCGCCCTGTATCCCTCGGGCTTGACGCCTACTCGCTCAAACGCTGTCATCATCCTATCGAAGGCCGATTCCTCAGCCTCTGCGGATATCTCGGTCATCCGCTCGTGCTGATACCCGTGACCGGCCACCTCGTGGCCTCGACTGACGATCTCCTCCACCGACTTGGGGTAATTGTCCACCGTCCATCCAGGGGTGAAGAAAGTCACCTTGATGTCTTGCCTTTCGAGCATCTCGAGGATGCGGGGGATCGCCACCTTGGGAGCAAACCTTCCCTTACTCTGGGCGACTACGTCAAGGGGGAGACGCCACATTTCTGCGCTTGAGGCGTCGTAGTCGAAGGAGAGAAAAACAGCACACCTGTATCCATCAGTCCAGAATTCCATATTATCACCGCCTCAAGATGAGCTACAACCTGTATAATAGTTTAAAGAGCCCTTGACTAGAGTAAGCATTATGAAGAGATTTGTCAACTAAAATTACCTATAAAGTAAGCATAAAAGGGAAAAAAGGGGTTTAGGGCATCTCTCGCTTGGTGGTCGTCTGTTTGATGGTCACTCCCCGCTCGGCGAGCTTCCTCAGGAGCCTGTGGAAGAGGTCGCCTCGGACGACCCTTACCGGCGGGACGAGTCCCTTCTCGGATATGTCGCCGCGTCCAAGCATCCTGGCGACGATGGCGGCGGTGTAGCTCGTCGTCTTTGCCATGGAGGTGACTCCCCGCTCCTCGTCATAGAAATCGACCATGTCGAAGGTATAGCAGGCATCGCAGCCGTCCTTTACGCCCTCAACCATGACCCTGAGGACTGTGATGTCCTTCTCGTCCTCCTCGAGCCTCACTTTTGGGTAGATTATCTTGCTGTAGACCTCGAAGGGGACGACCTCCCGTCCCATGAAGTCGATGGACTCCCTGCTGAGGAGGCCGCACTCGTCTAGGAAGTTTACCTTCTCGCAGTAGCCCGGATACCTGACCGTCTTCTCGGTGCAACGCTTCACGCCCTTGAACTTCTCCACCTCGTAGAGTGTGTCTGGGAAGCCGTCGTAGAAGCACTCGAGAACTCGGTCGATCCCCTCGAAGCAGACTGGTTCGCCTAGGGTGTACCGCTTCACATGGCGTACCTCACCGTCCTCGATGACCTTCACCATCCCCGGCCGCAGCGGCATATAAGGGCCGCCGAACACGATCTTGTAGCCGAGGGGTGGCTTTGGGTCCTGAGGTATGCCGCCACACCAGATATCGACGGCCTCGACACTATCCAGCATATCCATGCCATAGGCGGCCAGCATATCCGAAAGACCCGGCTCAACACCGCATCCAGGTATAAGGGTAACACCCGCCTTCTCAGCTGCGCCGTTGAACTCCCCCCAGTCCTTCTCAGCCGGGCCGGAGAGATCGACGGCGTTGACGCCCGCATCGATGGCTCCCCATGTTGCGTACACATTCCGCCATCTTAGGAGGGCGATCCCGACAACATCATAGCCTTTCAACGCCTCCGACAACCCCTTACGGTCGGTGACATCCTGCACCATTGTTTTCAACTTTAACGGATTGCCTAGTTTAGCTGCGGTCCTGTTCAACTTATCCCTGTCGATGTCGATGAGGAGGACCTCCTCGACTTCGTCGCTTTCTACACAATCCATCACGATGGCTGGGCCCATTAGCCCCGCGCCTAAAACAGCGATCTTCATCTAAGTTCTCCCCAAATGCATCTCTTTTGCTCAGCGTATAAATGATTGTCGAGCTTTGTGAATCAGACAAAAGTTAAATGTGCTCCAAGTTTCATATAGAAAGAGGCTTGAGAGATGGTTGACTTTTCTTTCACGGAGGAGCAGAACCTCTTCCGTGAAGCCATCAGGGAGTGGCTCGCGAAGAACCTGCCGCTCGAGAAGGTGCGGGAGAACGATGAGAAGCA
>CAZWKG010000036.1:0-7676 GCA_964634705.1 uncultured Candidatus Bathyarchaeia archaeon
CCATACACTTCAAAATCTTCTGTGTTTAAGAACCTATCAATCCCAGCCTGTTTGTTCTAAACTTTAGTACGTTTTGTTCTAATCTCTGGTATTAAATATACGGTCTCAGGGTTATTACTGGATCTAATTGTCGAGGAAGGGCTTGCTTTTCGGGATACTGTTGACATATATACTCATCTTATCCTTCACGGTGGGCTGTTCTGGCCTCATGATCAAGATGACCCCAGCCGACCTGTGGTCCAACGCTGATGTAGTCCTAATCGGAGAGGTGACATCCATCACAACCCATGAGGGAGGCACGGCAACGATCTACAAGAACGTAGAAGTGAGGGTTGAAAAATATTTCAAAAACCCACTGAACGCCTCCAAGGTGGTAATTCGCGTCCTAGGTGGTGAGATAGGGGATAGAGGGGTATGGGTGGAAGACCAGCCAAGCTTCCATGAAAACGAAAGGGTTCTCGTCTACCTTCGTAAGTATTCCGAAGACAGTTTTTATGGGATTGAAGGATACTACGTCGTTGGCGGACCGCAGGGGAAATTCACGATTACCTTCGGCATCGCAAAGAGTGAGGTGGGGGAGACGCTGATTCTGACCGAACACCTCGGGAGAACCGCTACGTCGATTGATATGAGGATAATATCCGGCGTAGGTATCATTGGCGCCATCGCCTTGGTCATATACTACAGAAAACTCCGATAGCTAAAGGGTCTCGTGAATTATGCCTCTCTCCCAGCCATTTGTTCTAATTTTTAGTACATTTGTTCTACTCCGTGGTATTTTATCTATCTTTGTATCTATCAAAACAGGGATGAGCAGCTTAACGAATACTTTAATGGTCGCTTTATTCGTCTTAGGGGTCGTTTATATCTCTTATTTCCGATTCCGACCGGAGTGGTCGGGTTCGATGCAACCCCTTTCTGAAACCAGTCTCCGTGTGGTCGTCTTCACCGACAGGGAGGAGTACAATCTGGGAGAGACGATCAACTTTACCGTCTGCATCGTGAACGATAAACCCTACGCCATAGGCATACGGCCGCCTAACAGGTTCTCTCTCTGTGTTCGAAACGAGACGGGACAAGTAGAGACGGGATACGATACATGTATCGATTGGGCGGTCTTTAGAACCATCGTCGTCCCACTACGCTCAGAGCACAGATTTGAGGGACGCCCCTTTAGGAACTCGTTTAAAACAGCGTCAAATGGAACCTACACTATCCGCGTAGAACTGGATGGCAAGAGTGCCAATGCCACCGTTGTGGTCTCCTAGCCTTAGTGTGGTGAGGAGGCACCGATAAGCTGAAAAAGGGGTGGATTGTTTTTGGTTTTTCCGCATCAGTTCAGATGGCCGGCGGCTTCTTCTCTAGAAGCTTAAGTGTCTCTTTGCACCAGATGGGGAGGTCTGGTGGGAACCTGCTGGTCACAAGGTTTCCGTCCACCACCACGGCCTTGTCTATGTATTCGCCGCCGGCGTTCTTCACGTCCGTCGCCACAGAACTGTAGCACGTCAGCCTCTTCCCTCGCACCACATCCGCCTCGATGAGGAGCTGGGGGCCGTGGCAGATGGCGGCGACCACCAGACCTTTGTCGTAGGCGTCTCTGACCAGCTTCACGAGGCCGGGGCGTATGCGCATCCTGTCGGGAGCCCTGCCGCCCGGGACGATGACAACCGCGTACTCGTCTAGGTCGATGTCTTCGGGTGCGACCGTCGACCTTATGGGTATGCCGTGCTTCCCCTCGTAGGTCTCCTTCGCCTTGGGGCCCACCACCTCCACTTTGTAGCCGGCCTCCTGAAACCTGTAGTAGGGGTAGAGGAGCTCCACGTCCTCGAATCCGTTCTCAACCAGCAATAGAACCTTCTTCAAAAGTGTCACTGTGAGGACAGGATTTCGGGGTTATATCAACGTTGCGGGCCTGACGCTCACACAATTTCAGAAGCTCAAGCAGCCTAGGGAAACTATTTAGCACCATGAAAACGATAACGGGTGAGGGCGGTCCGTACTGATGGCTTCCGCTTCTTCGGTGGTGGGCGTTGCTGCGAAAGCTCTCTCGTTGGTTTAAAGTAGAAGGATGGAGGAGGCTTCCTGCTCTGTCTCAAGAGCGCTCGCGACTGGTTCTCGCGCTGCTGGTATTCCTAATTATCTGGCTGGACGGTAAGTTCTACCCGCTGATCCTGCTGCCACTATTGTTCGTCAAGCTTTACGATAAAAAGAGCCTTTCCTACATCGGGCTGGGTGGAGGAGGGCTCAGTCTCTCCCTAGGTCTGGGAGCCGGCACGGGGCTGCTCGTACCGGCAATTTGCTACCCCGTCTTCATCCACTACCTCGGCGTGAGGCAGGCTCCGGCCTCCTGGACAATCGCGCTCTTAACCGATCTCGTCTGGTACCCCCTTTACGAGGAGATTTCCTACCGGGGGTTCTTCTTAGGCATATTCGCCCGGCGAGACCGTGCCTTCTCAGGCCTCAACCTCGCTTTGAACCTCGTGCAGGCGATTCTATTCGTCTCTGTGCACCACCACCACGTCTCGGCGGGGCTCCCCCTCCTCATAATCCCAGTCTTCCTCCTCGGCTTCCTGAACGGGCTTGTGTTCCTAAGGTCTTGGAACATCGCTGGCTGTGTGCTGGGCCATTTGCTCGTCAACGGTCTAGGGTTGCTAATTCTAATTCTGGCCACCGGTTAGTCTTTTACACGTCACACCACTCATCTCAGAGCGCATCCATCAAGATCAGAGCCTCCGGTGTCGTGATGGGCAGAACTTCCAGCAGATCGATTACGCTGTCGCCTTGGTCATTACACGTTGTCTACAAGGATGCGACGCCAGAGGAGGCCCACCACCTCTACAACTAGCTCAAAGCCAAGAGCTGAGTCGTCTGATAGGCCCCCTCCTTATACGGCTGGGGTCTACCTCTCGGTAAGCTTCTCGTAGGGGACGATCGGCCTTGGGTTGTATTTGAAGCCGCCAGGGGGTAGCCACGACCCGAATTTTTTGATGCCTTTGGCGAGGTAGTGGCCTGAGGGTCTTTCGGGGCTGAATCTGGGGAAGCAGAACCTCGCCTCATCGTCGGAGACGGGGGGTGCGATGAGCTCGTAATCCTTCGACCCTATGCCGAGGCGGCTGCATGTGTTCACGGTGACCCACTGGCTGCGGCCTATGAGGCCTGTGAACTTCTCCGTGCCGGGGTCCATCACCCCCTTCTCCTCTGCCTGGGAGCCGGGGACGCCTGGGGCCCTGTCGGCCATATCGAGGGCGGCTGTATCGATGGCGACCATGTCCCTGGAGGCGAACACGCCGAGGTTGGAGATGACCGGCCTGTCGGAGCCCGGGGAGCAGTCGCAGGCGGGGGTGATGTCGATGGCGTATGTGATGAAGCCGACGCTGTCCCTGCCGAGGTGGCGGACGTACCCCGTGGCGGCGTCCCCCATAGCGATGAGGAACCATCTCCTGAAGTCCTGAAGCTTCTCGTCCCCCCAGACCTTGCACTGATAGAAGGGTCGGAGGTGGCCAAAGCATCCGATGCACCTCTCCCTGTCCCACTCCATGCCGTCGTCGAGGACGTGGATGGCGCCGACGGGGCAGATGTTGTCGCAGAGCACCCAGTCAGGGCACTCCCTGCCCACGCAGTTCTCGGGGTGGAAGGACCAACGGTTCATACCAACCTCGGGGTGGGTGGTGAGATGGACGTTCAGCTTCCCCCTCTTCGAGCTGCAGCCGATGGCGACGTTCTTGATGGCGCCGCCGTAGACGCCGCTCACATGCCCCTTGAAGTGGCTGACGACGATGACCGCGTCGGCGTGTGCGATGCCCGAGGCTAGGAACCCATCCCTGAGGATGATGCCGTCGGGGATGTCGACGTGGACGTCGTCGATGCCGTAGTCGCCGTCGGCTACGATGATGGGGCAGCCCATCGACTGGGGGGTGAAGCCGTTGGCCGCCGCCGTCTCCAAGTGGAACTGGGCTGTGCTCCTGGAGCCGTAGTGGTAGTAGGGCGCCGTCGTAGTGTCGGTGACGAAGGGGATGCCGCCATGCTCCTTCACCTTATCGACGATGGCCCTGACCAGGATGGGGCGGAGATAGGCGGTGTTGAACCACTCCCCCATGTGGCATTTGATGGCGACCGAGTCCCCCGGCTCAAAGCATTCCTGGAGCCCCGCGTGTTCGAAGAGCTGCGCCGCCTTCGCCGGCAGGCTGGAGGAGATGCCCATGTAGCGGTCGTCCATGAAATAGACCTTGCTACTCAAAACAATCAGATTAGATTCGGAATGGAGTTGTATTTAACGGTGAAGATCAGGCCTGCCGGCCGAGCAGGTGGAGGATCAGGGAGACTAGGGAGATGACGATGAGCAGCGGGGACGTGATGAAGTAGAAGCCGTCCCTCCTGTAGACCCAGACGATGAACCACGGCAGCCTCTCCAGACTCGGGAGGTGGCGGGCGATGAAGGGCAGCGCGACGAGGATGAATCCGCAGACGATGAGGAGCAGACCCAGCACCGTGAAGGGCCTGTACGGCGGCTCCACCACAGGCACCACTCCATCCATTCCACCAGAGCTTATTTAAACATAGGCGCCCTTGAGTGGGCGTCGAAACAGTGATAATCAGCTTTATTACACCCCTCCAAGATTCCTAGTGGGGCGTGGGCAGAGACGAGGATCGTGATGCTCGGGCCGCCGGGCTCTGGGAAGGGGACCTGCGCCAGGATCGTAAGCAAGATCTACGGCATCCCCCACATCGCCACAGGCGACCTGCTACGAGAGGTCACAGCCGAGGGGACCGAGCGCGGGAGGGTGGCGAAAGAATACATAGAGCGCGGCGAACTCGTCCCCGACGATATCACCATCGGCGTTATGGAGGAGCGGCTCAGCGAGCCCGACTGCGACGAAGGCTTCGTCCTCGACGGGTTCCCCCGAAACCTGAGGCAGGCGGACGCCCTCGACCGCATCCTGAAGGAGAAGGGTATGAGCCTAACCCATGTGATGAATCTCGTCGTTGACGATGAGGTCATCATCGGTCGGCTCTCCCTCCGCAGGTCATGCCCCCAATGCGGCGCCGTCTACCACCTGAAGAACAACCCACCAAAGAGGGACGAGATCTGCGACGAATGCGGCGCCAAGCTTGTGCAACGGTCCGACGACACGGAGGAGGTACTCAGACACAGGCTCGAGGTCTACGAGGAGAAGACTAGGCCGCTCCTCGAGAGGTATAGAGAGGCGGGGTTGGTCAGGGATATGAGCGGGGACCTCCCCATCGACGAGATCCCGGAGGCGGTCCGCCGGGTGCTTGCGCGCGATTAGAAACGAAGATTTAGGAACGCCTGGAGCCATTCCGCGGGTGTCGATTGAAGTTATTTTAGCTTGTTATCGGTTTTTTCAGGGGGAGTGTGTGTTCTTCTTTGAAGATCTCTAGGATCGAGGATACGTAGATGTCGTCGACGCCGTCTATTTTCCGAATTCTATTAGGATATTGCTCAGCTCACCTTGTGTTGAGGTTCGGACCTTTATCATCAGATCGAAATCTGCAGTGGTTCCGTAAACCTCGACCACCTCATCGATCTCACAAAGCGCTTCAGACACGTTCTTATAGAGTTTAGCACCTGTCTCTACGCCGATTATGGCTACAGTATTCACGCCGACCTTTTCATCGTTTAATATTGTTGTGAATTTTTGATTACCCCCTTCGAAATCAGTCTCTTAATTTTATCATGTATAGTTGAGCCAGGGATCCCCGTTATCCTCGACAGCTCCGCGTAACTGATTCTTCCATCTTTCTGGAGCTCTTTAAGTATGATTAAATCATCTTTATCTAGGTTATACAAGAAATTTCCTCCGATTTTTAAATTTAAATCTCGGTGATTCTTTAGAAAAATTATTAATTTTACAAAAAAACATCCGAAAAATTTAAATCGAAGCTTGCACGGAAAGTTGAATCCGGACATAAAGGGATGGGGCATCGATTATTTATGTATTGGGTTGAAGGGGTAATTCCCTTCACCTTGTTTTCATTTTTGATTTTCTTGGCTACGAAGGAGGTGAATGAGGACCTCAGTCCAGAGCTCGTCAAACCTCTATGGTTCATTGTAGCCATAAGCGTCTTATTTGGGGCTTTGATTTCATTAGTTAACTGCCTCAACGCGGGAGGGAGAAAAATTGATTGATGTCGAGAGCCTCCTCGTGCTCGTCTCTTCCACCATCTTCCTATGCTACATCAGCGGCCTATTCTACACGAAGACTAAGATACCGGACATCATATGGGCCCTCGGCCTCGGCATCCTCCTCGGACCGGTGCTCGGCCTATTCGAGAAGGAGACCTTCCTCGCCCTCTCCCCGCTGATGAGCGTCGTCGCCCTCTGCGTCATCCTCTTCGACGCCGGCATCAACATCGATATCACGATGGTAGTGAAGACAATGGTCAAGTCCACCGCCCTCTCCATAGCCACATTCATCGCAGTCGTCACATCCGTTGGCTATTACCTCTTCTTCATCATGCCTGGGAACTTCAAACTCCGACAGGCGATGCTGCTGGGGTCGATGATCGGGGGGACCAGCACCATCGCGGTCTTCAGCATCCTCAGAGGACTGGAGAAGCTGATACCAGACATCGAGAGCACCCGAGTGATCTTGATGATGGAGTCCGTCATCTCCGACCCCATCTGCATCGTCTCCTCAATCACCATCATCAGGATGATCATGCTGCCGGGCGTCTCCCTGCTGGACGGCCTAAAGGACATCCTCTTCACCTTCGTCATCTCATCCATCATAGGCTTCGTCATCGGCCTGGCATGGGCCGAGGTGCTAGACAGGCTCAGAGGGAGACCCCTCACCTATATGATGACCATAGCGGTCCTGTTCCCCTCCTACATCCTGGCGGAGCACTTCGCCGGCGAGGGGGGCGGGACCATGACCGCCCTCACCCTCGGCCTCGCGCTCACCAACTACGGATACATAGCTAGAAGGCTTGGCTCGAAGCGGAACGTGAGAGTAGATAGAAAGCGGATCAGGGAGTTCCACGAGGAAGTCACCTTCCTCATCAAGTCCTTCTTCTTCGTCTACATGGGCCTCATCGTCACACTGTCACTGCAGTATATGCTCATTGGGTTTGCCATCGTGGCTATCATCCTGGCCATCAGATATGCCGTCGCCACCGGCATCGGAGGCCTCCTCAAATTTACCAAGGAGGAGAATGTGATCTCTCGTCTCATCTTTGCGCAGGGGCTTCCCGCCCTCGTCATGTCCCAGCTCCCCTTCATATTCGACCCGGAGAGGAACCACTTCCTAAACCCGGAGATCTACCCGAACCTCTGCGTACCCATCGTCCTTGGCACAGTCATCATCGCCGCCGTCGCTGGGCCGATCGTCGCCAAACGGGAGTTGACCTAGGATGCTTAACGCGAAGTTCGACCAGAGAGGAGCCATAGCCCTGAGGCAGTTACTCGTTTATAATAGAGAGCACGAAGAACACAGTCCAAAATAGCAGATTGAAAAACGCTCAAGCCCTTCTTCGCCTGCCCCCCTCATGGCCCGGCGCGCGGGTGCTGCCCCGGCTAGGTCTTGTATCGAGAGAGAAGATTGAGGCCATCTACCCGGGCGCAAGCTATCTTTTTGCTGACGCAATTACTCCAATACCTGGTAAGAGGCGTGCGTCTCTGGTCCATTCATCCAAGCTATCTCGACTGGAGGGGGCTG
>CAZWKG010000037.1:0-7675 GCA_964634705.1 uncultured Candidatus Bathyarchaeia archaeon
CCCTATGGCTTCCACCACTTGAATCCGAGGTATCTCACCTCGCCGCCGTCGACCACGGCTAAGATGAAGGTCTTGCGCACAGTCGTCGCGAGCCTCCCCGCCTTCACTATCTCTGATGCGGACAGTTCCTCGCCTTGATCCTTTACTTGGATGATGTATGGGGCGTGATCGACGCCGGGTCCGTGCTGGTAAACGGCGAAGTCGCACCCATACTTTACACCAGGGGTGACCACGAACCCCTTCTCACGCAGGTCACGGTACACATGGTATTTCCCATCGAATCCTTCGAGGGTCTCTCGGGCAATGGCCATGAGCTCATCGAGCTGGACTTCCCGCCCTTCTTCCCCGGAGACGACTTTGATGTGCCCCTTCTCCAGTAGGTAGATGCCCTCGATGGGGTCGAGGATGAGGGGGGCGCTTAACTCGTCCTTGGGTTTGGAAACGCCCAGGGGTTTCCCGAAGTATCCCGCCTCGTAGAGCCTTCTGCCTTGCTCGGGGGACCATACGATGAGACGGCCGTCTTTCAGCGCCTCTACATCTGCAAGGAGTTCAACCACAGCCCTTCAGCCCTAGAGTGCGAGGATTCTGATGAGGTCGGCCTCCTCCTTGGCTTTGTCGGCTATGTTCTCGACCATTCCCACTATGTCTCGGAGGATCAGAATGAGGGGGAGGTCTGCCTTGCTGGTTATGATCTCGAGGTCGACGGCTCTGTAGATGGCGTCCATCCTGCGCTCGCTCTCGTCGACCTCCCGAGTGAGCAATATGGCCTTATCGGAGTTGAAGCTCAGGCTTATAAGGCTCTCCCTCAGCTTCGTGAGCGTCTCAAAGGCGACCTCCGTCATCGTCACAAGGCCTTCACCAGCCCCCTTTGGGATCTCCCATCTCCTCTCGGCCATCTCCCATATGCGGATGCCGATCCCTTTGATGTGGTCCATCACCTCGCCCGACTTGCTTATGAGCCGATAGAAGTCCTCGCGGTTGACCAGCATCCGGCCGGTCTCTGTGAGCTCCTTCATCATCGTCATCCTGATATCTAAGGAGTCTTGATGCAGTTTCTCGGCATCATCCAGGCTCTCTTTAATCTCATTCGCGCTGCCTTTGACGAGATTGTCGATCATCATGAGGATCTTCCTGAATATCTCAACCACCAGACGCGTGTGATCCTGGCAAAGCATGAGCAGGTTGCGCGTGGTTCGATCCTCGGTCTCAACTGGGAAGACCATCCAGAGCACTCCGACCGTTTACCATCTTCAATGAATATGAAAGGTGAGCCCCCTTTTAACCTTAATTTCTACAATTCGGAATAAATGATTATACCATATTTATGATCTTTATCAGGGGTCAAGCTTCGTAAAGAACAGATTTGAGGCTTACACACCCTAGCAGGGCTGATAGTAGTAAGCCCAGAGTTAGAAGGGACGCATGAATCCATCTCCCCTCATCAACCAGAGGACACATAGGGACGGGCCCGCTACCTACGCTCCTTTTTGTCCTTGAACCACCACTCGAGGTAGTCGCGGTGGCGCCTGCTCTTCAGCTCCTCCTCGCCTTCCCTTGGCGTGCGGAGCCTGTCGAGGGCCTCCGAGAGCTCCGCTTCGGTGAACATCCTCCCGCAGCTCTGGCAGCTGTACTGTCTAAGCTTCCGATCCCATTTTAGTTTCCCGCCGCACTCTGTGCAGTAGGGCATGTCAACCAACCCTCATAGGAGGAGGGGAAGATAAAAAGGTAGCCCAAGAATTCTGGGGCTCGGATCCGGTTCAGGTGGGCTCGGGTGGGGGTGAGGGTATGAATCCCCGCTTCATCAGTAGAGCCACGATGTCCTGGGTACGTTTGATGATGGACTCGGCGCTCTCGTAGAGTTCCTGTCTGCTCAGTTTCTTGCGGGCGATGCCCTGCTCGATGGCCTTCAGCCCTGTCTGCACCGCCTGCCTCGGGTAGATCTCCCATTCTTCCATGGATGGGATGATGTAATCATCGCTCAGCCCTTTGTCCTCGGCGTACCTCGCAAGCTCCGTGGCCGACGAGATGCACATCTCGTCCGTTATGGTCTTCGCCCTCACGTCGAGCGCACCACGGAATATGGCGGGGAAGACTAGGCTATTGTTTACTTGGTTAGGGAAGTCGGATCGCCCCGTCGCCACGATTCTGGCTCCACCCTCCCTCGCCTCCCAAGGCCAGATCTCGGGGATGGGATTGGCGCACGCAAAGACAATGGCATCATCGGCCATGCCGGCGACATCCTCCTTTCTGATAGTCCCCGGTCCGGGCTTGGAGGCCGCGATGGTGATGTCGCTCCCCGCCATAGCCTCCATGTTGCCGCCCTCCCTACCCTCAGGGTTCGTCTTCAAGGCCAGCTCCCACTTGTACGTCCCCTTGAGGTCCTCGCGACTTTGTCTGAGGGTGCCTCGGCTGTCGGTCATAATGATGTGCTTAGGGTTCACCCCTGCCGCCTCCAGCACATAGAAGGTCCGAGTGTTGGCTGAGCCGCTGCCGATTATGGCGAACTGGGCCTCATCCATCTTCTTGCCCACCATCTTCAGCGCATTGATGACCCCAGCGAGGATGACGGCAGCCGTCCCCTGCTGGTCGTCATGCCAGACGGGAATGGGTAACTCCTTCCTGAGGCGGTCGAGGATGTAGAAGCACTTAGGCTTCGAAAAGTCCTCAAGGTTGATGCCGCCAAAGGATGGCTCCAGCCACTTCACGGCCTGGATAACCTCGTCGGGATCCTTTGTAGCCAGGCAGATGGGGAAGGCGTCAACGCCCCCGAGGTACTTGAATATTAGGGCCTTCCCCTCCATCACTGGGAGGCCGGCCTGGCCGCCGATGTCGCCGAGGCCAAGGACGCGGGTGCCGTCGGAGACGACGGCGAGGTAGTTCCACTTGCTCGTCTCCTCGAAGGCCACCTCCCTGTCCTTTTCGATCTTACGGCACACCTGGGCGACCCCCGGCGTGTACCATATGGAGAAGTCCTGGAGGCTGCGGATGGCGCACTTGGGCATCACCTCCACCTTGCCGCGGTAGAAGGCGTGAAAGGGCGGAGCGATCTTGCTCCACCTCGAGGCCTTCGCCAAAAGCTCTTCCTTAGTGACTTTCATACAGGTTCTCCTTCCAATTCCTCTATGTAGAAAAAGACGCTGTATATAATAGTTGAGACGTCCCTAGGGTTCAGTCTACCTTTTCTTTAAGGCTCGCCCGGGTCTCTTCGTCCAGCGGCCCCTCGTCCTCGATCATGTTGTGAAAGGTTTTGAAGACCATCTCTAGCTTCCGCCAGTCGGGGACGTATGCGCGGCTGAACCAGAGGCGGACGCTGTCAACGTCGTAGTCCTCAAGCTCCCACCTGTAGTCGTCGGCCCTCTCCTCGGAGATGACATGAGCCGACCCGTAGGGCCCCTCGTGCTCGGGCGCCTCTAGGAGCATGACGCCGTCGGCGCCGTACGCGAAGGCGTAGAGCAGGTGGTCGAGCTTCAGCCTGCTCATGGATGGGAGCGGTATGATTCGGATGCTGCTCGGATAGCTGAGGCGAGCCAGCCCCGCCAGGTCGACGGCGGTGTATGCCACCTCCCTCTCCACGAAGGTGAGGATTTTTATCTCAGCCCCCGAGGCCTCGAAGGCTCCCCTGATCTGAGCCTTCAGCTGGGCATCCGTCAGCCCTTGCTGGTCTAGGGCGTCGTTGGGACATGCTGGGATGCAGGCGCCACATCCATTACAAAGGATATCGTTGATGGAGGCTTTTCCGTCGTTCAAGGTGATGGCGGTCTCGGGGCAGGCCTCGACGCACTCGCCGCAGCCGTCACAGAGGGCCAGGTCGACGAGGAAGGCCTTGTTGGGCTCGATTAGGCGGTCGCTGGAGAGGAAGTTGACCACCTTCATCGCCGCGCCCTCGGCCTCAGCGGTCGTTGACTGGATGTCCTTCGGCCCGACGACGGCGCCCGCCGCGAAGACGCCGTCCCGCTTCGTGGCCACTGGGTCGAGCTTCGGGTGGCGCTCCAGGATGAACTGGTCCTCGTCGACGGGGACCCGTAGCATCTCCGCGAGCTTAAGGGTCTCATCGGTGGTGACGATGGGCGGGCAGAGGACGACGACGTCGACGGCGTTCTCGACCATCCTGTTTATCATCATATCTTCGCCCCTGACGAGGATCTGCTCGCTCTCGGGGATGATCTCGGTCACCTTCCCCTTCACGAACATGGCGCCCATATCTTGGGTCGTCTGATAAAACTCCTCGTACCTCCGACCAGGGGCGCGGATGTCGATGTAGTGGATCCAGACGTCGACCCCCCGATCCCTCAGCAGCTGAGCATGCTTCAACGCGTAGAGGCAGCAGACCCGGCTGCAGTAGGGTTTACCCACCTCGGTGTCCCTGGAGCCGGCGCAGAGAACATAGGCGACGCTCTTTACATCCCTGCCCGTCTCGGGGACGATGAGCCGGCCTTGGGTGGGGCCGTTCACGTCGAGGATGCGCTCCATCTCCAGGCTGGTGACGACGTTCGGATACTTGCCGTAGCCGTACTGGGCGAGCTGACCGATGTCGTAGAGCTCGAAACCGGTGGCCAGGATGATGGCTCCGACGTTTAGTTCTATATCGTCTCCCTCGTCCTCTAGGTCGATGGCCTTTCTGGGGCAGACCTCGGCGCATTTGCCGCATCTGGTGCACGCGTCAAAGTCGATGGTATAGACTGAGGGAACGCTCTGGGGGAAGGGTATGTAGGCGGCCTTCCTTATGCCGAGACCCTCATCGTAATCGCTGGGCACATCAACGGGGCATACCCGGCTGCAGGCTCCACATCCGATGCACTTCTCCACCTCGACACCCCTCGGCTTGAGCCTGACCTTGACATGGAAGTCGCCGGGGACGCCCGAGACCTCTGAGACCTCGGCGTAGGTGATGAGGTCGATGTTCCGGCTCTGGGAGACGCTGGCCATCTTAGGCGTCAGGATGCACTGGCTGCAGTCGAGGGTGGGGAAGACCTTCGGGAACTGGATCATGTGGCCGCCGATGCTCGGCCTCTTCTCAACGAGGTGGATCTTCAAGCCATACTCCGCCAACCTGAGGCTGGAGGTGATGCCGGCGACGCCTCCTCCGACGACGAGGACCTCTGAGACGACCTCCATCCTCCGAGCTTCGAGGGGGACGGACTCCCTGGCCCTGGCGATGGCGCCCCTGACTAGGTCAATGGCCTTCAGGGTCGCGCCCTCGTGGTCTTCCTTGTGAACCCAACTGCACTGCTCACGGATATTGACAATCTCGAGGAGCGCAGGGTTGAGGCCGGCCTCCTCAAGGTTCCGGGTGAAGGTCTCCCTGTGCATCTTCGGCGTGCAGCAGGCGAGGACGACGCGGTCGAGCTTCTGCCTCTCCAACGTGCTCTTGATCTGCTCAACGGACGGCTTCGAGCAGAGGTACTGCTCACGCCGGGCATAGGCGACCTCGGGCTTGATGGCGTCGACCACCTTCTGGACATCGACGACGTCGCCTATGTTACCGCCGCACTCGCAGACCCATACGCCGATTCTGAGGTCTCCCATCTGATTCACTCTACAGCAGCTTTAGTTGATGCTCCAGCGTCCGCTCTCCCCTATACTCAGGGAGCAGCATGGGCGCCCTCCGGTCTGTCTTGATGCCGGCGTCGGCGAGCCACTTCTCGTACTGGTCGAGGTGGCTGAGGGTCAGTTTCCCTACGCTGGCCTTCTTCGCCCTCTCCGCCGCGAACCTTCCGGCCCTCCTGCCGAAGACGTAGAGGTCGAGCTGGGAGTTACCCATGAGTCTGTTCTTCCCGTGGACTCCGCCCGCCACCTCGCCGGCGGCGAAGAGGCCTGGGATGCTGGTCTCGCATCGGGTGTTGATGGCGACGCCGCCGTTCTGGTAGTGGAGGGTGGGGAAGACAAGCATCGGCTCCCGTCGGATGTCGATGCCGAACTTGTTGAAGTTGCGGAACATGGCGGCGAACTCCCGCTCGATAGTCCCCTCCCCATTGATGATGTCGATCAGAGGCGTGTCGAGCCAGACGCCCCTCATACCCGTCGGGGTGACTATGCCGTTGTCCCGCCCATAACACTCCCGAATAAGGGCTGAGGCCTCCACGTCCCTTGTCTCTAGGGGGTAGACGAAGAGCTCGCCGTACTTGTTGACGGGCTGGGCGCCCCGTCCCCTCAGCTTCTCCGTGCATAGTTGTCCGATGATCTGCTCGGGGTAGGCCGCTCCTGTGGGGTGGAATTGGGTCGAGTCGAGGTCACGGAGAACAGCGCCTACGTGGTAGGCCAGAGCGATGCCGTCGCCCGTCGCGCCGTAGTGGTTGGTCGTCTCGAACCCCTGGATATGGAGCCGCCCGAAGCCGCCCGTTGCCAGCACCGTCGACTTCGCCCGTGCGATCAGATATTCATCAGAGTCGAGATCGTAGAGGACGGAGCCAGCCACCTGTCCCTTGTCGTCCATCAGCAGCTCGGCTGCACAGGTGAACTCGACGTAGGGTATCTCCCGGTTCAGGAATTCGTCTACAAGGACCCGTGTGATCTCTAGGCCGGTGTAGTCCTTGCAGCTGTGCATCCGCTTCCGGCAAGTGCCACCTCCGGGTGCGAGTTGCATGGTGCCGTCGGAGTTCTTGTCGTAGATGACGCCTAGGGACTCATGCCACTTGATGATATCAGGGCCCTCCCTGACCAGAATCTCGACGAGGTCGGGTTTGTTTGCGTAATGTCCGCCGCCGATCACGTCCAAGTAGTGGAGGGTCGGACTATCGTCTGGGGCGTCGGCCGCCTGGATGCCGCCCTGGCTCATCTTGGAGTTGGCGTCACCCAGCCTCAGCTTCTGCACCATCAGGATTCCGTCCCGTTCGACGCCGCTCTCAAGGGCGAAAAGAGCCGCGCTGAAGCCAGCGCCCCCGGCCCCGATTATGAGGACATCGACATCGTAGGCTATATCGATCAGGTCGATCTCTTTGGGGGTTAAGATCGGGTGTGCCTCGAGGATGTCCGCCACTTCATGGGGCATGATCTGGCCCTGGCTCGGCCCTATCCTGAGGGGGCGCTTCGACTCTTCCTTGTAGTCTGGGTGCCAGTCCTTTAGGATCTTCTCCTTCTCCTCTACGGTCATGGTCGGGAACGTCTTGCCGACCCTGTCGGGTCGCGTCTTCTCGACAAGCCTAAGTGATTCTTGCATCGCTTCCGGGTATCCGCTCATAATCTCACAACCTCTTCTCTCTGGTCTCGTATCGCTTCTGAAGCGCCTTTTTGTCGAGCTCTTTCAGCTCCTCGATCCCCCCTTTGAACTTACCCTCCTCTACCTCTCTTACTCGCTTCAGGACGTGCTCCGAGGGACCAACGATGTACCTGCCATAGAGGCGTCGGGCGAGCTGGGCGATGTTGTAGGGCACGATCTCGGCGGGGCACCGGACTGCGCAGAGGCCGCAGCTGAGACAGTCGAAGGAGAGCTTGGCGGCCTCCTCGACGTCGCCGCGGAGCGCGGCCTGCACGTAGTCCATCACCATTATGTCCTGCGGACACGCCTTGGTGCAGGTGTTACACGCGAGGCAGCGGGCGATCTCGGGGTAGTACTCAAGGAAGACGCTGACGTCGGGCTTCAGCTCGTCCAGGTCGTAGGTCTTCTTCTCAGCCGGGGAGAACGGTATCTGGGCGATGTACATGCCGTCCTCGACGATCTTCTGGCAGGCGAGGGCGC
>CAZWKG010000038.1:0-7655 GCA_964634705.1 uncultured Candidatus Bathyarchaeia archaeon
CGAGGAGGGGGAACTCAGACCTCAGATCCTAGACCGCTTCGGAGTATTCGCCGAGACGAGGAACATCGAGGACCCGGATCTGAGGTCTTCGGTCCTCAAGAGGAACGAGGAGTTCATCTCCGACCCCTCCAACTTCATCTCCAAATCCGGAGGCGAACTGGAGGGCCTCCGCTCCCGCATCGAGGCGGCCAGAAGGTTCCTCCCTAAGGTGGAAGCCTCCCAGGAGGTCTACTCTATGGTCGCCGACGTCTGCTCGAGGCTGAAGGTCGACGGCTTCCGCCCCGATATCGTCTCGGTGAAGGTGGCGAGGGCCCTGGCGGCCTTCCATGGGAGGAGAGCCATTGCACTGGAGGATGTGACCCCCTCCATTGAGCTGGCTCTGGGCCACAGGACGAGACGGTCCGGGTTGGCTCCTCCACCATCCCCCACCGAGATCCATAGAGCTCTTGGAAAGGCGAAGAGGAGGCTGAAGCTCCGCGGCGGGATCACTATGCCGACGTTAAGGAGGGTCCTCGACCTTCCGAGGGAGTTCATCGGCGATCTGCTGAAATACGCCCTGAAGAGCCTTCTTGTGGGCGCCATACTCTTCGGGCTCCTCACCGTCTCTATGACTTACCTCATTGAAACCCTGAGGGCCGTCGTCAGCCCCAAACCCCCGACCCCGTTAACCCTCCTCCTTGAGGGCGTTGTCGGCGGGGCGCTCTCCTTTCTCCTAACCCGTCTCACCCGGAGGAGGCGACAGGAGGAGGCGGCGGTGGGGGTACTGGACCTATCGGAGATGACCCTCGAGGCCTCGGGAAGACTCTCACCTCCAGATAGGACTCTGGGAATTGGGGGTGGCGGCGCCACGAGCACGGTGAGATACGAGGATGAGGCCACGACCACCGACTACGGGTTGAAGATTCTTAAGCCCATGGGGTACCTCCCCAAGGGGCTGATGGGCGTCAAACCCAGACGGATTGGTAGGCCCATCAGGGGTGGAGGGTACACCGGTGGGAGGAGGATGAGGGCCGTCTCATCCTCATCGAGGGGGAGGTACGCATGGTACCAGACGCCCAAAGGGAGGCCTAGGGACATCGCCTTGGTGCCGACCCTCAGGGCTGCGGCCTTCCATCAGCCCGAGAGGAGGGGTGGGACCCGCATCGTCATTAAGCCTGGGGATATGAGGGTGAAGATCAGGGAGTATCGCGCCCCCTTCTTCATCATGCTCCTGGTGGACATGAGCATGTCGATGATCGAATCCGTGGGGAACATCATCCAGGCCATCTACAGCCTTCACAAGCAGGTCTACAGAAGGCGGGACAAGGTGGGCCTCATCGTCTTCAAGGGGTCGAAGGCCTTCACCATCCAGCATCCCACGACGAACCTCGACCTAGTCGTAGAGAAGCTGAGGAGGGTCGGGGCCAGCGACTTCACCCCCCTAGCCGCAGGCCTCTACCAGGCCTGGAAGGCCCTTAAACAGGAGAAGCTGAGGAACAGGGACGCCATCCCAAACCTTGTCGTCGTCTCCGACGGGATCGCCAACGTCCCCCTTAATTTGCCCTCTCACCTCTGACCAGGAGGAGGTACTCGAGCGAGGCTCAGGCCGACTCCTTCGATGTAGCCCGTCTGATAGCCAAAGAGAAGTTCAAGGTCTACATAATCAACACGAATCACTCCGAGGAGGAAGCGGAGGCCTTCCCCAGAGTGGAAGAAGGGTGGAGGCTCAGGCTCACCCCAACCCAGTTCCTCATCGAACTCGCCCGTCTCACAGGAGGCTACTACCAAGGGCTAAGCCTCAAAGAGAAGAGGGAAGATTTGGAAGAAACATCTACATGGCTCCACGCCTAGCAACCCTACTACACGACCTAAGTTTCAAGGGCCCCCACTTAAAGATAAAAACCTCATTCGTGGAAGGCGCCCGCATCGACTGCGGCAGACGTTCACCGACAACCATATGGGGAAAAAGTCAAAAGCCCTGGCTAATAACGGAATATCCTAAAAGGCCACAGATTCATCTTAAGGAGATATGCCACAGTCACCATTAAAAATATAAGATTGAAACATCTTGAAACGAGTTGGAAGTCTTTGAATTGTCTAGAAAGGTCCCGGTGAACATCTCCAAGGAGCTCGTAGATGAGATACAACGTCGCGTCGACGAGAGCGGAGGCGAGTTCAAAACCGTCGAGGAGTTCATCGAGTTCGTCCTAACAGAGGTCCTCAGAGAAGAAGAGCCAGAGCAGGTCTACACGGCCAAGGAAGAAGAAGAGATCAAGGAGAGGCTACGAAGACTAGGATACATACAATAGAAACCCTACCCCTCGTTTCTGAAATCGTAGATCCCTCATAAGCCTCTGGTAAATCCCTCATGAAAACCATATTGAGAACAGAATGTGTATACGACAGAATCAGTGGAATCAAAAGAAGAGATCCTGAATTCTACACCAAACAAATGTGAGGAGCTCCAAAGGAGCCTAGAAACGCATTTGGTTTATGTAGTTCACGCACGTGCGCATATTTGACTTATGGGTGCTTTTGGTCAATCCTTAAGAATATTAGGCGCCACCAGAATCTTGATGAAACAATGAGCGCTGCTCAGAGCAGAATTATTCCTGAGGATAGGATAATGCTGCGCGAGATCGTCCATGTCTGTGTCGTGGTGGAAGATGTTGAGAAGACGGACAGGGTCTTCGCTGAAAAGTTCGGCATCGGCCCGTTCAGGATAAGGGTAATGCACACACCTTCGTCGAGAGCCAGTGTATACGGCGAGCCCGTGGACTACACCCTCAAGTTCGGCCACGCAAGAGTTGGCCCGATAACCCTAGAGCTTGTCGAGACCGTGGAGGGAAAGACGGTCTATCAGGAGTTTCTGGAGAAGCATGGGGAAGGTCTGCACCACCTCGGCGTACCCACACAGATACCCTTCGATGCCGAGCTTGATAAGTGGCAGAAACGCGGGATCAAACCCTTGCAAGTGAACAGAATGGAGGACCCCGAGGAAGGGTGGGCCTACATGGACACCTGGGGACTTGTCGGATGCATCATAGAGATACTCAGCTTCAAAAGATAACAGTAAGGCCACTCCCTCTCTTCTCTTATCAGCTTATTTCTCGCGAGCAATCAACAAATGTTGACCTACACGTGTTATTGATGATTGAATCTTAGATATTATGGGTTGTTTTTATCCCTTCCTTTAAGAAAAGAAGACCTAAAATCGGTAGAGTTTAATGTGTATATCCAAAGTCTACTGGTAAACTAAAGCCCAAAAAATACACATAAAATGTAATAATTTATTGAAACAACAGGCCTTTATATATTTTAACAATGAAATTCATCTAGTACCTCACGAGCAAATTCCTTAGCCCTCTTTATATCTTCAGTGGTCGGGTGTTTTCTTGCCTCTTTAATATATTCCTCCCATTCATCGGCAGACGTCAGTATCTTTCTATGAATGAACCGCTCTATTTCAGGGGAAGGGGCACCCATACAGTGATAATATCCCTTGAACTCAATTGGCTTCTCTTTACTTACTTTTTCAAAGGATTTTGAGCATTTTCCCGCCCATCTTTCATATAGCTTTCTAGCTCGGTCAAAACTATCATCAGGAAGGACTGTCGAGTGGGTGAAGAATCCAGCAAGCTTGAAGTTAGGTGATTTGGAGATACCGTCTAGGATTCTCTTGACCGGAGCCGCTAAATCCGATGAATGACACGCAGAGCCTAGAAAAACCAGATCGTAATCATTAAATTTGTCTGCTGTGATCTCTCTAATTTTCTTCAAATGAGCATCATGATCCTTTGAAGCCTCATCATAAATGGCTCTAGCAATCTTCTCAGTATTCCCAGTTTCGCTGTAGTAAGCGATTAAAACTTTCAAAGAGACGCCACCTATTTGGATAGATTTTGAATGAGCTTTATATTAAACGATAATCATCTCTCGGATGTCGTGGTGGACATGCGCCTGGCATCCCTGTTCACGGGCGGCAAAGACAGCACCTATGCCACCCGCCTAGCCGTAGAAGGCGGAGACGAGGTCGCCTACCTCGTCACCATGCTCCCCAGACGAGGGGACAGCTGGATGTTCCACACCGTCAACATAACCCTGGCGCAGATGGTCGCAAAAGCCGTCGGCATCGACCAAGTCTCAGCGGCCACCAGCGGCGAGAAGGAGCGGGAGCTCGACGACCTGAAGAATACCCTGAGGGGCTTGGACGTGGACGGCGTCGTCTCTGGGGCCATCGCCTCTACCTACCAGCGGAGAAGGGTTGACCGCATCTGCGACGAGCTGGGGCTGGAGCACAGGGCGCCCCTTTGGGGGAGGGATGGGAGGGGGCTGCTGGAGGAGATGCTCTCAGCCGGACTCTTCATGGTCGTCACAGCCGTCGCAGCCCGGGGCCTCGACCAGCGCTGGCTGGGGCGTGTGCTGGACGCCGCGGCGGTGGAGGAGCTGGCCGATCTGCATCGACGGTTCGGCGTCGACCTCTGCGGCGACGGTGGCGAGATGGAGACGCTGGTCTTGGATGCGCATTGGTTCAGGAGCAGGCTTGAGATCGTACGCGCCCGGAGCGTCTGGGACGGTGTCAGCGGCAGCTACTTGGTGGAGGAGGCAAGGCTTCGGCCTAAAGGCCTCGATGCATAAAAGTTAAAAGCGGGGAAGCCCCTCTGGGTCCTTCAGAGGAGAACGTGGTGAACCCCCGCCAAACAGTCTAGACCGCATGGCTTCTTCTTTGGGATGTCTAGACGTTTCTATGTGCTCCTCGCAACCGATTTTCCGCAGCGAGAGGCAGTGGCGATGGGAGGACCACCCATTTTCCTATGCACCATGGAACAGAGGTGAGACCAGATGAGTGAAGAGAAGGAGGTCGTCTCCGAGGCGTTGAAGGCTGAGGAGAAGCTCAAGTCGAAGTGGTTCGTGCTCACCCCAGAGGGGGATCTCAGGCCCGTGGAGGAGTTCGACTTCACTGGGCATGAGAAGCTGAGGAAGTTCGCGGACTACGAGGCCAAGAAGATCCGGGCCATCGAAGGGGAGCCGCCCCATGTGACTCTGATGCGGAGCCTGGAACTCGTCGACTACGAGCCTGCCTCAGACCCCGGCAACATGAGGTACTACCCTAAGGGAAGGATGATCAAGGCGCTGCTGGAGGACTACGTCACAGGGATGGTCCTCGACTACGGCGGGATGGACGTGGAGACCCCCATCATGTACGACATGGACCACCCGACTCTGGCGGAGTACCTGCACAGGTTCCCGGCGCGCCAGTACACCATCGAGTCAGACGAGGACAGGTACTTCCTAAGGTTCGCCGCCTGCTTCGGCCAGTTCCTGATGAGCCACGACGCCACCATCAGCTACCGCAACCTCCCCATGCGCATCTACGAGCTCACCCGGTACAGCTTCAGACGGGAGCAGCGGGGAGAACTAGTCGGCCTAAGGAGGCTACGGGCCTTCACCATGCCCGATGTCCACGCCCTCTGCCGCGACCTCCCCCAGGCCAAGCGGGAGTTCAGCCGGCGCTTCAAGCTCAGCAGGGACACCCTCCAAGGGATAGGCTTCGACGCAGACGACTACGAGCTCGGCATCAGGGTCACCGAGGACTTCTACCGGAAGAACAAGAGGTTCGTCCACTCCCTCGTCAGGATGCATGGGAAGCCGGCCCTGGTTGAGATGTGGCGGGAGCGGTTCTTCTACTTCATCCTGAAGTACGAGTTCAACTTCGTCGACGCCCTCAACAAGGCCTCGGCCCTATCGACGGACCAGATCGACGTGGAGAACGGGGAGCGCTACGGCATCACCTACATGGACGAGGACGGCCAGCAGAAGCACCCACTCATCCTGCACTGCTCGCCGAGCGGAGCCATCGAGAGGGACATCTACGCCATGCTGGAGAAGGCGCACATGGAGATGGAGCAGGGGATGCCGCCGATGCTCCCCCTCTGGCTCGCCCCGACCCAGGTCAGGCTGATACCGGTCTCCGAGGCCCACGTCAAGGCCGCCGACGGCATCGCGAAGCGGCTCAGCCGTAGCAGGATCAGGGCGGATGTCGACGACCGGGACGAGACGGTGCCCAAGAAGGTCAGGGACGCCGAGAGGGAGTGGATACCCTACATCATCGTCCTAGGCGAGCAGGAGGCTGGAGCGGAGAAGGTCCCCGTCCGGGTCCGAGCAGACGGCGAGATCCACGGGATGGCGATAAAAGAGCTGGTCGCCGAGATCAAAAAGCAGGTGAAGGGGAAGCCCTACCGGCCGCTGCCCCTGCCGATGCACGTCCAGAGGAGGCCGAAGTTCGTCGGCTAGGGGACGCCGTGAAGCCACCTCTCTATAACCCTCTCACTTTCCCTCCTCCTTTTTATACGCCGTATTCTGTTCCTGTATGTGAAATCAATAGGGAGGGGAAAACGAGGCACCCTAAGTCAATCGCGTGCGAGGTTCTTATACAAAGTGAGGCTTTAATTCGACATTGAATTGGATTCGGACAATAAATTACTAACGCCAGACATGCTATCTTCGAACTATATCGAGACGGGTGGGCATCGGGATATTGTTGTAAATCCTTGGTAGCGTGTCCTCGTAAATCTATATAAAGCTCAAAGCTTCGCCAGAGACGTGGGGAGAAGGTACGACCCCTTTCTTGATGGAATATAGGAACTTCAAACTCATGTATAGGAGTTAGCGCGGATAAAAAAGATGGGTCTGCGTCGCAGGACTTAGGGCTTACGGCCATGCAATAGACCAACGAAACTCAATATAATCGCTATCAAAGAGGCCCCCAATGCGACGAAGGTAATCGTGGACTGGGTCCTGGCTGTGATCAACGCCTGCTGAGATTCGCCCCTTATTTCATCGATGTCGCTCTTCGCCTCGGCGGCGATATCTTTAGCATCCTCGGCTTCCTCCTTTAAGTTCTTGATCTCCGTCAAGACATCGCCGATGGTCCCCGAGGTGGTGCTGGACAACTGTTCTAGGGTGGTCGAAAGTTGATCCACATCCTCCTGTAGCTGGGCCATCTCCTGTCTTAGCTCCTTGATCTCGGCCACAAGCTCCCCGTACTGTGCGTCGGTGGCCCCCCCGTCCTCCGGCTCCTCCTCTTCCTCTTGGGTGGTCGTCTCCTTGACTGTGAAGCTGCCAGAGGCCAGCTCCTCGTCGTCGCCGTTGTACCATGTATAGGTCCAATTGCCCAGAGGGGCATCGCTGTATAGTATCATTGGGTTTCCGCCTGCTGTCTGGGCGTATAGGGGAACTGTGTAGGTGACGCCGACCCTGATCCATGTGTCGAGGTCGTCTGTCCTCCAGACGAAGCCCCCCTCGGAGTCCGTTATTGTTATATAGGAGCCCTCCTCCCTGAAGGAGCTCTCGAAATTAAACCCTACCGTGTCTCCCCTAGCGTAGGTCGCCTTCCTGGAGCTTATGGAGACGACGCAGGGGCCAACGCTGAAGCTGGACTGGGCAATTAGACCCTCGTCGTCCGTTGCGTTGACGGTATAGATTCCTTCGCTTAGGACTGGGGGTACGACCCACCAAGCGGTGAACCCACCGTCGTCTCCTGTGGCGACGGTGTCTGTTCCTTGGTACACGTCCATAGTCCAGTAGTCGGTGGCGTTGTAGATCTTGAAATTGACGTCGATGACGCCATCGCTCTCGGCGAAGTAGAAACCTTCGATGGTGACGTTGAACTCGAC
>CAZWKG010000039.1:0-7630 GCA_964634705.1 uncultured Candidatus Bathyarchaeia archaeon
TAGAACCGGTTCACCAGCCGCCAGTCCTCTCTAGTCTTAGGGTTCTGACTCGTCACCACGTGCTTTCGATCTGGCATCGCCGTCAAAGCGACCCGGGTGCTCCAGCTCGGCTCCTCTGAGTGGTAGACATCGGCGTCGCACCGCCTGTAGAGGGAGTTGGTGAAGGGATACTTGTATAGGGGGAAGCTTAGCACCGTCATACCCTCCAGAGTCTCGACGGGCTTCTGCCCTGAGCCCCTGGGGACGACAACCGACACCTGCACGCCGCGCCTGGCGAGCCCCGCCCCTATGGTCCTGGTGCATCTGCCGAAGCCGCCGTACTTACCCCATGCGAACAGCTCGGTTGCGACGAAGCAGACTGAGAGGTCCATCAAGCACAACTCATTTGAAATAGAAATTAAATTGATCTACAGCCCCCGAGGGGGGTCCACCCCTTGAAAGTCCTCACGGCTACGTCGAGCTTCCCCAGATACACAGGCGACTACTACGGGAACTTCATCCACGACCTGTGCCGCAAGCTAACACGGAATGGGGTCGATGTCACCATCCTTGCCCCTCGCAGCAGGTCGACGACAGGCCCTCTCAGCGGCCTAAAGGTGAAGCGCTTCCCCTTCATGCCCTCCCAGAGACTAGAGACCTTGCCGGAGCAGACATTGAGACACGCATCCCCGGGTGAGCTGCTGCAGCTTCCCTCCTACCTCGGATCCGCTTACCTCCATATAATCGGGGAGTCTACGGACGTTGTCCACGCGCATTTTGCCATCCCCATGGGTTTCCTCGCCGCCCTCAGCCCTAGGAGCGTACCGTTGGTGATCACCTGCCACGGAAGCGACTGCACGCTCCCCCTCGCCAAACCCGCGTACAGGCCCTTCGTGGAGTATGCGCTTAGAAGGGCGGACAGGGTGGTCGCGGTCTCCGAGTTCATCAGAGGCCTCGCCCTCAGGCTGGGCGCCCCCGAGGAGAAGGTCGATGTCATCTACCTCGGCGTAGATGTGGAAAAGTTTAGGCCTCCGACGGACAGGGGCGAACTGCGCAGAGAGATGGGTATCCCTACCGACGGTCTCGTTATCGGCACGCTGAGGCGGCTCGTCCCGGAGAAACGTGTCGATGACCTGATTAGGGCCGCGGCAAAGATCAACAAAGATGTCGACGCATACTTCGTCGTGGGTGGAGAGGGCTTCCACCGCTCGTACCTTGAGAGGCTGGCGAGGGAGCTGAACGTGGAGAACGTCAGCTTCCTTGGCGCAGTGAAGGATTCCAGGAGGTTCCACCAGTTGTGCGACATCTGGGTTTTGACATCTGTGCAGGAGGGTTTGTCTATCGCCCTCCAGGAGGCGATGGCGACCGGCTGTGTCCCAGTTGCGGTCAACGGCTTCGGGTGCCCCGAGCTTATAGATGATGGTGAGAACGGCTATCTCTTCAAGCCGATGGATTTCGAGGGGCTGACGGAGAAGCTTCTGGAGGCGGCTGACAACCTTGAGCTGGGGCGAAGGGCGAGGGCTACTATTCTGGAGCGTTTCAACATGGAGAAGAATGTGCTTCAATACGTCGAACTCTACGGTGAGTTGGTCTCCCGCCGAAGGAGGTACTGATATGGTGGAGGCAAAGTTCTTCCTGACGGGGCGTCCAGGCTCA
Organism: uncultured Candidatus Bathyarchaeia archaeon; assembly: GCA_964634705.1. Classification (GTDB taxonomy): domain Archaea; phylum Thermoproteota; class Bathyarchaeia; order TCS64; family TCS64; genus CAZWKG01. The sequence continues at coordinate 1,636 of CAZWKG010000039.1, forward strand.
GGTAAATCCACGACGCTGCTCAGGTGCATCGAGCTGCTGCGCGGTCTCGGCTTCACCGTCGGCGGCATCGCGACCCCAGAGATTCGAAAGGGTAGACGGAGGGTAGGATTCAGCGTCGTAGACCTCGCCTCGGGCCGGAGGGCGCTTCTGGCGGGGACCGAAGTCGCCTCCAGATTCCGGGTGGGTCGATACGGCGTCGACCTGGCAGGGTTCGAGTCGGTGGCGTTACCCGCGTTAGACTACGCTGAGAGGAGCTGTGACGTGGTCTGCATAGACGAGATTGGACGCATGGAGCTCTTCTCAAAACCCTTCAAGAGGAGGGTGGAGGAGCTGATCCAGGGGGAGAAGCCGATGATCGCCGTCCTCCACCGCAACTACGTGGAGACGTATGGAAGATGGGGGAAGGTGTTCCACATCTCCATTGAAAATAGGGAGCGGCTTCCTCGGCTCATAGTTGCCCGCCTCAAAGAAAGCCTGAGGAGAGAGGTACGACATTTAAAGCAGGGTTGAGCCAGTACTAGGCGAGATAACTATGGGGACGGTGGCCGGCGTCGACGATGCGGGGAGGGGGTGTGCCATCGGCCCCCTCGTCATCGCCGGCGTCCTCATCGAGGAGGGCATGATCGACGAGCTGCGCCGCATGGGCGTCCGAGACTCCAAGCGGCTGTCACCGAGGCGGCGAGAGGCCCTCGCAGCTGAGATAGAGGCCATAGCCAAATGCGCCTATTTCGACCTCACGCCTAGGGCCATCGACCTCGTCGTTGAGCGGAACGAGAGGCTCCGAAAGCTCAATTACCTTGAGGCCATGGCGATGGCCAGGGTCATCCGTGACCTGCAGCCAAACCGGGTCTACGTCGACCCCTCCGATGTCTTGCCCGAGAGGTTTGCGAGGCAGATCCTTCGGGTTCTGCCGGATAGGCCCGTGATGGTCTGCGAGCACCGCGCCGACGTGAATTACCCCGTTGTGTCGGCGGCCTCCATCCTCGCCAAGGTGAGGCGGGATCGCATCGTGGCGAAGCTGAGGAGGGAACACGGCGACTTCGGATCCGGATACTGCCACGATGAGAGGACGGTCTCCTTCCTCGAGGCGTGGTTCAGGGAGAAGGACTGGTGCCCCCCCTTCATCAGGGCTTCTTGGGCGACCGTCAAAAGGATACGGGGGCTTGGAGAGGCCTAGCCGAGGTATCTGGCGACGGCCATGGCGTGGGCCTTCACGTAAGGCTCCAGCTCCAGCACCTCCACGACGTCGAAACCGTGCATCTTGAGCTCCTCAACCTGTTCGTCGTATACCTGCTGAGGCGGCTGGGTGACGTCGACGCTGCGGGATTTTATCGCCATCATCGCCCAGCCAGCCGGCTCCAAGTAGAGGCCCGCATTCTTCGCCACGATCCCTGACTGGTCGGGCTGCGCCACATCGGCGTAGATGACATCCACCCTCGGCACCAGGGCGGAGTAGGACTCGGGTCGACGGGCGTCCCCAAGTATCGGCGATATGTTTCCCCGGTATCTCGAGAGGTTGTCGATGAGGTCCCGGAGGGGGCGGGCCGCGAAGTCGACTCCCCAGATATGCCCCTCCTGGCCCACGATGTCAGATACGTGGGAGCATGTCGTCCCAGATGCGACGCCAAGGTATAGCACTCTGCTCCCAGTGTTTATGGGGATGTTCCTGACCCCGCTGAGGATGGCTGAGGCCAGCTTGCTGCGGTATGGGCTCCACGAGCGGAACTCCTTATCTCCTACGTTGATGAGCTGTTCGCCGTAGACGGTGCGGCCCGGTGTAAGGTTCAGGGTTGCCAGAATCAGCTTTTCGTCCATGGTGATCTCGAATATCCCCTGTGAAAGCTCCCTGACCTCCATTTCGATCTATGTCTCTCCTCTTCTCTCTGGAGAAAATTGGCTTAAGCTGAGATCTACTGTGCCTCTACGTTCTGCTCGATCATCCTTGCCTGGTCGATGGCCATCTTCTGGAGCCAAGCCATAGGCGTCTTCAGTTCGCCCACCATCTTCGCAAAGTGGTGGCAGTTGATGTAGGCGGCCTTGTTGCAGATGCGTTTGAAGAAGTCTTGGGTGACCTGGAACCTGCAGTCATGTATATAAGGGCAGTCCTTCCTCTTCAGCTTCTGCTGAAGTGCCTCAGAGAGCGTAGCCATCTAAATCTCAACCACTTAATTCATCAACTGGTAATATAGGTTACTGATCTAGTATGTAAATCTTTCATGTAGTTCGGTAATATAGATCCGCAAAATTTTTATATGAAATATCTGGCGGGCTTGATAAATATTAGCATATTTTAAGTATAGGTTGTTAATATTTAAAGTTGGAGACTTATGTCCAAGTCTGAGAACATCTACGTGGGCTCGAAGCCGATCTTGAGCTATGTGACTGCTATCGTTACGGCACTTCAGAGGGCAAATACCGTCAATGTACTCGCGCGTGGCAGAGCTATCAGCAGCGCTGTAGATGCCGTTGAGGTTACGAAGAGGAGCTTCATGACGGACATATCCGTAGACGACATATCCATCGGCACCGAGAGGCTCGGTGAGGGCGATACCGCCAGGAACGTCTCAACGATCGCAATAAAGTTGTCACGGCAAAAAAGCTGAATCGACTGCCGAGTCAACTAGGAACAGGAGCTTGTCTGGGAGCACCGCGAACCTAGACGATTATTTGTGACTATTCTCCTCTTTGATCCTCTCAATCTTGGATTCCAGCTCCCTCTTCAGGTGAGCGCCGATGGATTTCCCGGAGAAGGCGTCCGCCCTAGCCGCTATCGCCAGCTTCGCCGCCAGGGAGCGTGCCGATCGACCTCGCAGTCGGCGGGGCGAGGAGTGGACGACAGGGTGCTGGAAGATGAGGCCGTGCTTGGGAGGCTTCGACCCCGACTTAAGGGCTCGGAACATCGCCTTCTCCGCTCCGAGCAGCTGGATAGTGCTCGAGGGCATCATCGCCAGCTTCCTCAACCCGCCCGCCTTCTCGATCAGCTTCGCAGCCAGCACGGGGCCAGCGACCTCGGAGAGGTTCGGGGCGACCTCCTCCGCTAGGGCTGATATGTACCCCTCGAGGCTCCGACGATAGCCGTACAATGAGATCAGATGCTCTGCGAGCCTCTTGACCTGCGCGAGATCCTCCGACCCTAGAGATGTGCCCATGGAGTCCCTCGCAGCCGAGCATATCTTCTTCGCCTTCGCCCCAGGGAGGCCAAAATCCTCTAGGACCTTAAGCTCGAAGCTGGCACGGTCTCCGAGTTCGCTTACGATCTGGGCGTATGTCCTATGGTCTTCCACGAGGCGGCTGAGTTCTGGGAAGTGGAGGCCGTACCACTCCCTCAGGCTGCTGGAGAGGAGGTTCAGCGTCTTATCTAGTTCGCCTAGGAGGTGGACCGTCTGGCTTATGACCGCCTCCCGCGCCGAGAGGGCTCTTCCGACGGCCCTCCTAGCCATCAAAACAGAGACCTCATGGCTCAATGCGTAGAGTTGCGATGTGTCCTTCGCAAACCCGAAGCTGGCGGCGAGCTTCTCTAGGTTGTCTCGGAGGTAGTCGCCGGCGGCGGTTCTGGCTCTGACCTCGACCTCCGCCCCCCACCGGTCTCTCACCGCCTCAGCTAAGGCCCTGTTGGAGAGGACGAACCTTTTGAACCCCCTCTGGATCAGCTTACCGACGGTCTCAGTGACCTCCCTCGTTAGCTCGCCTCGGAGCTGCCTGCCCAGCGCAGCCGCGATCTGCTTCGGGTCCGAGGGGTACAGGGTCTTCTCCACGATCTCGCCGTCTTCGTTGATGCCGAAGACTCCCAGAATGGATTCCTCGACGTAGACCCTGTGAACCTGCGCCGCCTCCATGCTCATTTATCGTCTCTCCGAAGGTTTATCTAAGGTGTACGCGAGTAGTTGAAAGCGATGTCCCAATTAAGCTTAGCCGTGGACCTCGCGGGCCTCAGGCTGAGGAATCCGACCATGAACGCCGCCGGCGTCCTCGGGATGTCCTCGCCGCTGCTGAGGCGGGTCTGCGAGGGCGGCGCTGGGGCCGTGGTGACGAAGAGCATCGGGGTGGAGCCCCGGGCGGGCCATCCGAACCCGACGGTGGTCGCGGTTGAGGGCGGCATGCTCAACGCCATGGGCCTCCCAAACCCCGGCGCCAGGTACTTCACCGGTGAGATCAGGAGCCTCAAGGAGGCAGGGGTCCCCGTGGTCGCAAGCTTCTTCGGGGCTTCGGAAGAGGAGTTCGTTGAGGTGGCATGCATCCTTGCCGAGGTGGGGGCCGACGCCCTCGAGCTCAACTGCAGTTGCCCCAACGTGGGGGAGGAGGTCGGCCTGTTGGGGGCCGACCCGGCCAGCGTCGAGGAGGTCACCGCGGCGGTAAGGGAGGCTGTGGACCTGCCGTTATTTGTGAAGCTGACGCCGAACGTCGCAGACATCGTGGAGATTGCGAGGGCGGCTGAGCTTGGGGGCGCCGACGCCGTCACGGCAGTGAACACCTTGAAGGCTCTGGCGGTCGACATCGACATGCGACGGCCTGTGCTGGCGAATGCCACAGGCGGTCTTTCGGGCCCGGCCCTGAAGCCCGTGGCGCTGAGATGCGTATGGGAGATAGCGGAGGCTGTCGACCTTCCCATCATCGGCTGCGGCGGCGTATCCGACTGGCGGGACGCCGTAGAGTTCCTCCTATGCGGCGCCTCCGCCGTCGAGATCGGGACGGCGGTGATGACTAGGGGATTCGAAGTGTTCCGTGACGTTGCTGAGGGGATCAGGGCCTACCTCGAGGAGAACAGGTTCAGAGAGGTGGGGGAGATTGTCGGACTGGCGCATGAGGCCTGAAGCGGTTCGGGTAAGGCGGCTCGTCGAGGTCGAGAGGGAGACCGACGACGTGGTGACCCTCTACTTCAGGGACGACCTCTGCTCCAAAGCTTCACCCGGCCAATACGTGATGATCTGGGCCCCGGGTGTGGACGAGGTTCCCATGTCCCTCTCCACCATCGGCCGCGACGGCGTGTCATCCATCACCGTCCGCGCCGTAGGCGAAGCGACCAAGGTCCTCTGCGGATTGAGGACGGGCGAAAGGGTCGGCGTACGCGGCCCCTTCGGCAACGGCTTCACCATCGTCGGCTCCTCTCCCCTCATCGTGGGGGGCGGCACCGGCGTAGCCACGCTGAAGCCTCTGATAGAGGAGATGCTGAGCGAGGGTATTGAGCCGGCCCTCGTAATGGGCGCGAGGAACGTCAGCCATCTCCTCTTCAGCAGCCGCCTAGAGCGGCTGCTGGGCGACCGCTTCGTCCCCGCCACAGACGACGGCTCCTATGGCTTCAGGGGCCTCGCCTCAGAGTGCGCGTTGAGGTTGCTGGAGGAGCAACGCTTTGACGTCGTATACACGTGCGGGCCCGAGCTGATGATGGTCTCCGTCCTCGACGCGGCGGAGGCGAGGGGGATTCCCCTCCAGGCGAGCTTGGAGCGTTACATCAAGTGCGCCGTCGGGCTTTGCGGCAGCTGTGCCATCGGTCCCTACAGGGTCTGCAAGGACGGCCCCATCTTTCACTCGGCGCAGCTGAGGGCCGTGTGGGAGGAGTTCGGCAGGAGGCGGATGGACCCCTCGGGCCGCATGGTCGATGTGGACCACTAACCCATCGTGAACGTTATCTAGGCGGGCTGCGACCTTTTCATGATGGTGTCTGGTTTGGCTGAGGTCGAGATCCTTTTTCACTGCTTCTACATGCAGATGGGTGTCAAGGAGGGGCACCCGATTCTGAGCGTCCGGTGGCCGTTGACGCCGATGCCTGAGCCGGAGGTGGGGGAGATCTACGGCGGCCTCGTCTTCAACCTGGGGTCCACGAACACGGTACTGGTGAGGGACGAAGGAATGAACATCATCGTCGACCCTGGGATCATCCAGCTGGGCAGGTACGGGGCTTTCCAGGCTCGGCTGGCGGAGGTGGGGCTGAGGCCCGGGGATATAGACATGGTGGTGAACACCCACTGCCACTACGACCACATCGAGGCCAACTACC
>CAZWKG010000040.1:0-7563 GCA_964634705.1 uncultured Candidatus Bathyarchaeia archaeon
GTGTCCTCCGTCTCCCCGGACCTGTGTGAGGCCTGGACGGCGTAGCCGCTCCTCTCCGCCAATTCCGCCGCCTCGAGGGCCTCCGTCAGCGTCCCGACCTGGTTCACCTTCCAGAGCAGCGCGTTCGCCGCCCCCATCTCGATCCCCCTCCTCAGCCGGTCGGTGTTGGTCACAAAGATGTCGTCGCCCAGGATCTGGATGGGAAGGGTCTTGGTCGCCTCTGCGAAACCCTCGAAATCCTCCTCATGGAGGGGGTCCTCGATGGAGACGAGGGGGTAGGCCGCCACCAGCTCGCTGTAGTAGTCGATGAGTTCCCCGCTGTCCAGCCTACTTCCATCGACGGCGTAGCCTCTCCCAGGCTTGTAGAACGTCGTGGCAGCGACATCCATCGCCAGATCGACGACGCCCCCGCAACCCACCTCCTCCACCGCCTGATAGATGGCGTCGAGGGCTTCCTCCGGCCGGCTCATGGGAGGGCTGAAGCCGCCTTCATCGCCGACGTTGATGGCGGCCTTGCCGTAGGCCGACTGCAGCTGCCGCTTGAGCTCGTGGTAGGTCTCGGATCCCGTCCTGAGGGCTTCGCTGAAGGTCTCGGCACCCGTTGGCACGACCATGAACTCCTGGAATTCGAGCTGGTTTCCGGCGTGTTCACCGCCGTTGATGATGTTGAAGAAGGGTATCGGCAGGAGGTTTGCGCCGCCACCGCCGACGTGCTCGTAGAGCTGGACCCCCTCCGAGGTCGCCGCGGCCTTTGCGCAGGCGAGGGAGACGCCGAGGATGGCGTTACCGCCCAGTCTCGACTTGTTCTGGGTACCGTCGAGCTCGATCATCACCTGGTCGATGTGACGCTGCCGTCTCACGTCTAAGCCGATGAGCCTGGGAGCGATCACCTCCATCACCGAAGCGACCGCCCTCAAGACCCCTTTACCGTGGTAGCGCCTTCCGCCGTCCCTCAGCTCCACCGTTTCGAACATCCCCCTCGAGGCGCCGCTGGGCACTGAAGCCCTGCCGAGGGAGCCGCCCTCCGTCGCGACCTCGACCTCTACAGTCGGGTTCCCTCGCGAGTCTAGGACCTCCCTAGCTCTGATCTTCGAGATCTTGTGCTTCAACTTGAGTATCCCTTCGCATGATGAGACTTGATCAGTTGTTTGAAAAGGTTGTCGGGTTTTATGGTCTCCCTTCTATCGTCAGGTCGACGTGGCCCCTCTGGAGCCCGCGTATGATGAGAAGATGAACGGTCTCGCCTATCTTCCTGCGGTCGATCTCCCTCTTCAGGTTTTCTACTGTGAATACCTCCACGCTGTCGATGGCCACGATCACGTCGCCCGCCGTGATATTCGACTTGTCCGCTGGACTATCCGGGACGACGTTCGTCACGAGGACGCCTCTGTCGGTTCTCAGGTTGTAGTATGAGGCGATCTGGGGTGTGACGGCGCCGCCGTACACGCCTATCCACGGTGTCGTGAACCGTCCATAGATCTTGATCTGCTCCACACAATCCTTGACGGTGTTGATGGGGATCGCGAACCCGATGCCCTGGGCGTAGGGTATTATGGCGGTGTTGACCGCGACCACCCTTCCGCTGGTGTCCACGAGGGGGCCGCCACTGTTGCCCGGGTTGATGGGAGCGTCGGTCTGGACGAGGTTCTGCAATGACACCCTTCTGTCCTGGATCGACCTGTTGAGGGCGCTTACGACTCCGGACGTCACCGTTGGGCCGCCCACCAAGCCGAAGGGATTGCCTATGGCGTAGACCCGCTGACCAACCCTCAATTTATCCGAGTCGCCAAGCTCGGCCGCCGTCAAACCCTCTGAGTCCACCTTCAAGACGGCGACATCGATGCTCCGGCAAGAGCCGATAATAACGCCCTCGACCAAGCTGCCATCGTGGAAAACGGTTCCGATCTTCTCAGCTCCCCTCACAACGTGGGAGTTGGTCACGATGATCCCGTCGGGCTCGATGATGAAGCCGCTCCCCATGCCTTTCAGCGGCAGGGCTCTATGGTAGTAGTCCCGCACAACTCTGACGGTGTTGATGTTGACGACGCTTCTGCTCACCTTTTCGAGGACATCCAGAATCTCCTCTTCGCTCGACAAATGACCTCGAATAGAATCAGAGATCGCACACTTTTATCCATATCTGCGGAGGCACCCCTACTCTTCACCCCTATACGGGTGTAAGGTCGATTAAACTGAGTTATCTCTGAAAAAACTTAATTTCACTCTGAGGAACAAAAGGGGTGGCGAAGATGGGAGAGGAGAACTGGGACCTGATCATAGTCGGCGGTGGACCAGCCGGCCTCACGACAGGCATATACGGTGCCCGAAGCGGGCTCAGGACATTGGTTCTTGAGATGAAGATTCCAGGTGGCCGAATCGCCGATGCAGCCATAATCGAGAACTACCCCGGTTTCCCCGATGGAATCCGCGGCTCGGATCTGGCCTCGAAGATGAGGGACCATTGCGAAAAAGCCGGCGCCGTGATACAAAGCCTAGAGAGAGTTGTTGAGATGGATCTTACTGGCGAAAGGAAGCTTGTAAAAACCGAGAAGGGAACCTATTCAGCCGCCTCCGTGATCATAGCGACAGGCACCGAGCATAGGCTTCTGGGGGTGCCCGGCGAGATAGAATTTCAAGGGAGGGGAGTCAGCTACTGCGCAGTTTGCGATGGCCCACTGTTCAAAAACAAGGAGGTGGTCGTCGTTGGTGGAGGGGACTGCGCCGCCATTGACGCCCTATTCCTCTCCGGCCTGGCGTCCAGCGTGAAACTTGTCCACAGACGATCCACCCTCAGGGCAGAGAACGCGCTCATCGAGGGTATGAAAAAGAACGGCGTCGAGTTCCTGTTGAAGATGGAGGTCAGGGAGATCAAAGGCGACGACAATGTAAGGAGCGTCGTCCTTTACAATAACAAAACCGGTGAGGTGACCGAGATGGAGGCGGATGGCATCTTCATCGAAGTCGGTCAGGCGCCTAACAGCGAAATCGCCGGGAAGGCGGGAGTAGAATTGGATAAGAACGGTTATATCGTTGTGGACGCTCGTCAGAGAACGAACATCGAAGGCGTCTACGCTGCAGGCGACGTGACCACCTGCCCCCACAGACAGATAGGGACAGCTGTCGGACATGGAGTCATCGCGGCCACCGAAGCCTACGGATACATCAAGAGGCCGTACTACTATAGGGGTTGAAGTTGCTGGTTTACCAAAGTATCCTCATCATTCGACTAATTCATTTCAATGATTTGATGTAACGGAGAGCTGAAAGGCCGGCTCTCCCGCCCTCGCCGGTAGCCGTCACGACCTGCATGCCACCGCAGACACAGTCACCGGCGGCGAATACTCCCTCGATGTTGGTCTGCTGGTCCTTATCAATCAAAATGCAGCCGCTCTCATTGGTGAGAATCCCTGCCTCCCTGATTATGTCCGTGGTGGGGATGTTCTCGAGAACAATGAAGACGCCGTCGACCTTGAGGGTTCTCGCTGGATCGCCTTTCAGCTTTATATGCGTGACTGAAGTGTCTCCCTCGATGGATTCGATGTCGAAGCCATCAATGACCTCGATCTTATCGTTTTCAGCCAGCTCTTTGAGCACCTCGACGTCTGCGCTGTAACCCTTGGCGCCTGGGATCGCGTAGACCTTCTTTGCGATATCCGCCAGCTTGAGGGATTCCTCGACTGCCTCCTTCCCTGGTCCGACCACCGCGACGGTCCTGTTTGCGTAGAGTGGTCCGTCGCAGATGGCGCAGTAGGATACGCCGCGCCCCTTGTACTCTATCTCGCCTGGCACCCTTAGCTGCTTCCGCTGGATACCAGTCGCGATGATGACGGCTTTCGCCTTGAATATGTCTGTCCTGGTGACAACCATCTTAAGGTCGCCCGCGACGTTGAGCCCTAGGAACTTCTCTATCCTGAACTCGACGCCGAACCTCCTGGCCTGGGCGATGAACCTGTCCATTAATTCAGTGCCTGAGATGCCCTCGGGGAAGCCGGGGAAGTTCTCGATCCTGTGGGCGTCTAGGGCCCGGCCCCCGAGCTTTCTCCCCTCAAGAAGCAGCGTCTTGAGCCTGTGGCGACCGGTGTAGATGCCAGCTGTTAGGCCCGCAGGCCCCCCTCCCAAGATGATTACGTCGTAAACTTCCTCGCTCATTTGATACACCAACATCTGAGTAACCATGAGGGCGGTACGAAAAGGGTTGTGCTCTAGGGAGCCATTGGAGCCAGCCCTGGATACTCCTTTATGCGCTCCGCCATCTCCATCAGCCTCTTCTGGACAAGGTAGTTGATGGTTCCCTCTTCGTATGAGCCGTCGGGCAGTCTCTCCCCTGCCTTTACTCCGGTGAGGATCTCGATGCCCTCGTCAATAGTTCTCACCGGGTAGACATGGAACTTACTCGCCTTGATGGCCTCCACGACCTCCTCCTTCAGCATCAGGTTCTCCGCGTTGCTCGCTGGTATGATGACGCCCTGCTTGCCGTTCAGCCCCTTCGCCTTGCAGACCTCGTAGAAGCCCTCGATCTTCTCGTTGACGCCGCCTATGGCTTGGACATCGCCCTTCTGGTTGACGGAGCCGGTCACGGCCAGATACTGCTTGATGGGCTTCCCCGAGAGGGCCGAGAGGATGGAGTATAGCTCGGTAGTGGAGGCGCTGTCCCCTTCAACCCCCGAGTAGCTCTGCTCGAAGACGAGCCTGGCGGTGAGGCTGAGGGGTTTCTCTTGCGCGTACCTCTCGTTGAGGTAGCCGCTTAGGATGAGGACGCCCTTGGTGTGGATGGGGCCGCCCATCTTGGCCTCACGCTCTATGTCGATGATCCCCTTCCTGCCGATTCCGACGCTCGCGGTCACCCTGTTGGGCCTGCCGAAGCTGTAGTCGCCCAGCGAGAGGACGGAGAGGCCGTTCACCTGCCCCACCTTCTCGCCTTCGGTGTCGATGAGCAGGACCCCCCTGGTGATCATCTCTTCAACCTTCTTCTGGATCAGGTTGGAGCGGTAGACCCTCTCCTCCAGTGCCCTATCCACATGTCTCTTGGAGACGTACTCGGCGTCCTCCTCCGCAGCGTAGAAGCTCGCCTCCCGGATGATGTCTGCGACCTCTGCGAACCTCGTGGAGAGCTTCTTCTGGTCAGCCGCCAGGCGCGATCCATACTCGACGATGGCCCCGATCCCTGAAGGGTCCAGATGCCTCAGATCCTCCTTGTTGCAGACTGTGCACATGAAGCAGGCGTACTTTTTGACGTTCTCCTCGTTCCGGTCCATCGTGGTGTCGAAGTCGGCCTTCACCTTGAAGAGTTCCTTGAAGTTCCTATCGAGGTTGTAGAGGAGGTAGTAGAGCTGGGGGTTTCCGATGAGGATCACCCTCCCGTCAAAGGGGATGGGCTCGGGTCTGAGGGTCTTCGTCGTCATGAATCCGAGGCGGGCAGGGATCTCCTCGATCTCAAGCCTCTCGTTCATGATGGTACGCTTCAAGCTGTCCCATGAAAATGGGTCGGTGAGGAGATCCTCGACAGGGATGACGAGGAAGCCGCCGTTGGCCCTGTGCGCCGATCCGCCCCGGATCATGGTGTAATCGGTGGTCAAGGCGCCGAACTTGGCCTCTTTCTCGGTCATTCCGAAGAGGCGTTGATGGCTGGGGCTGAGCTCCATCACGACTGGGGCTCCCTCCAGCTTCGAGTTGTCTACTATGAGGTTCACCCTGTACCTGTTTGTGGGGTCCTCTTCGAGGCCTGGTATCGGGAAGGGGAACTGCGGCTTTTCGGCCTGATCCTTTCCCAAGATCACCGCCAAGTTGTCGAGGATATCCTTATTGACATCTCCTAAGAACTCCTTCACCTCGTCAACGTCACCGTACTTCTCCAGCAACATATTGAAGAGATGCTCCATGGCGAAAGTAGCGACGCCCTTATCCAGCTCTTCAACGGCGGCGTCTGCCTTCCTCTCCAGCTCCCTGAACTTTCTGAGAGTGCTCCTCATCTGGTCCTGTAGAATCTCGCGTCTACGCTGAATCTCGTTACGCACCTTTGGGGGGAGCTGAGCAAACTCTTCTTCGCTGATCGGTTTGCCCTCCACAACAGGGATGATGAGCAGCCCTATAGGCGACCGTTGGAGTAGGAAGCCAGCCTGACGAGCCATCGAGTTAACATTCTTGGTGAGCTCGTTCCGCTCCTCCTCGATCGCCTTCAGCGTCTCCTCCCGCTTCTTGGCGTACTCCTCGCTCTCGAAGGCCCTCTTTAGCGCCTTCGGCATATCCGAGACGAATTGTTCCATGTCTCTATGGAACTCCACGCCCTTCCCCGCCGGGAGCCTGAGGGCGTTGGGCCTTAGAGGGTAGTCGAAGTTGTTGACATAGCACCAGTCGGAGGGGACTGGCCTAGTCTTGGCGATCTTCTCAAGGAAGTCGGTGATGGCCGTCTTCCTGCCGGTGCCCGGCTGGCCGGCGACGTAGATGTTGAAGCCACGCTCTTTGATCTTCAGGCCGAACTGGAGAGCCCTCACGGCCCGGTCTTGGCCTATGATCTCACCGAGCGGCTCGAGTTCAGATGTCGACTGGCAATGCACGATGTTAGCGGGTGCCCTTCTCCTGACCCGCTCATATGACAGCTCCATAACCATGATCAACCACGCCTTGGAAGCTGTTAAGAAAAGAGCCGAAACCCACTTATATCTCATATTGAAATGGACCAGTTTCAAGTGACCCTTTTTACAAGGTCTCTGAAGGTCATGCCCTCCCCCACCTTGATCGAGTAGTCGTCGGGCTTTTTGGCGACGAGGAACGCCCACCCCTTGTACTTGAACTTTGCAGCGAGGACAGCCAACCTCCTCGGGTAGTACCGGTGGATCTTGAGGAACTCGTGTAGCTTCGCGACCTGGTTCCTTTTGTAGTAGGCGTACCTGTCTTGGCTCTTGACCTCGAAGGCGAGGATGGCGTCCCCATTGACGGCGAAAACATCAGGAAGGGGCTCTCTGCTCGGGGCGCTGACGGGGATCCGCAGCGCGTTGAAGCCCGCCTCTCGGAGCTTTTTCACGAGCTCCCGCTCGGCGTCGTAACCCCTCTTCTTGATCCGCCTCACCTCCCTCCACGTCAGCGTCCGGGTGTACCTGCTACGCTTCTGCTTGCCCTTCGCGAGGTCCCTGAGAGACACCGCCATCGCCTCCTACTCCTCGTCGGGCAGCGCCAAGTCGCCAGATTCCAGGGGGACGACCGCCAGTTTGATGAGGTCCCTGAGCCAGCTCGAGAAAGCCTCGGCGTTTGCATACTTCTGGTACCTCCTCTTGTGGGGGATCTTCGTCACCATCCTTAGGTCCACCATCTTGCCGATATAGAACTTGGCGGAGGACCTAGAGATGCCGCAGACACGGGCGAGGTCTCCACTGGTGAAGGCCTGCTCGAGCTTGGCGTAGCCCGCTATGACCTTCGGAGGGAAGGAAAAAGCTCTGTCGATGATCTCTATCAGCTGCTTATCACGCGACATGGGGAACCACGTCAGGAAGCCTATGGATACTAGGCTGAACAGACTAATAAAAAATGGGGGAGGATCTGAGGCTCACTTCTTCAGCAGCCAGAAGA
>CAZWKG010000041.1:0-1827 GCA_964634705.1 uncultured Candidatus Bathyarchaeia archaeon
CAGTGGTCGATGACCTGCTGGCTGCAGCCTGCCTCACGCATCAACCTCAGAGCCTCTTCGCGCGTAGGTGGCTTCAACTGTTCAGCTCCTCCTCTATCTCTGAGATCTTCCTTTTCAGGAAGCTTATGGCGGCGCTGTTGTCGACGAGATTCAGAGGCCCATTGCATGAGGGGCAGTGGAAGACGGTCTCCATAGCCTCCTCAAAGGTGACCCTCGGGCACATTGGCGAGCCACAGTGGTAGAACTGGTGCTGGAGCTCGTATTCTAGCCTCGTCTGCAGCTTCCTCAGGATCTTCTGCTTCATCCCCTGGATGAAGGCCTCTATGAGCTCCGGCTGGAGCCTCCATTGGAAGATGAACCATCCGGTCTCCTTATCTCTGAACCGCCTCGAGGTGACGAGGCTGTGGTTGTATAACTTGTAGAGCACCCTCCTGACCGAGTTGATCTGTATCTCCGTCTTGTTCGAGAGCTCCTCGACGGTTATATCCTTGGCATCCCTGAGGACCTTGATGATCTCAACTCCCTCGTCCCCGCCGAGGACCCTAGCGATGTGGAAGAGGGTCTCGTCGCTTACGCAGCTGTACAACTCCCTGATCTACGCCTCCAATCCTTCAAATAATATGGAGGCGGCTGGACTTAAATCTTTAAACGGCTTGAGAGGCCTTCTCCACCCTTTTACCGCGCTCCTGGGGGACGACTCGGAGCCTGGCGCCCTCGAACACCTTCTCAAACTCCCTCCCCTCGAAGAACACGTGGAGGAAGACAGCGAGGGCGCTAACCTCGGAGTGGGGCTGCGACGTGACCGCCACGTTCCAGTCAGCGAGATCGTAGACCACACCTGGGACCTTGGCGCCTCCGACGATCACCAACTTATCTAAAGGGTCCTCCCTTATGAGGGGGATCACCCTCTGGAGGGGGAGGCCATACATGGTGAGATGAATGACCCTACCCCGCTGCTTCCACGTCTTGATGGTCCCGAGCCAGTCCTCGACGTACTCGACGCTGAACGCGCCGCCCCATTCCGAGCAGACCTTCATCACCTTCTCTTCCACGGAGGGGGCCCTGACCCCCGTGTAGAGGGCGCCGGAGGCGCCGAAGGCTCGCGCGGCGAGCATTAGGTGGGTGGTCATCCGCTTGTCCCGGACCGGGCGGTGGCCGAGCTTGAGCATGTGGATCGACATCGCCTAACAAAGTGCGCAGATCCCTTTTTACCTTTGGCTGCGGCGTCGTTGGGTGCACGATTTTAAATGAGGCACCGTATATTCTGTGTGGATTCGGTTTGACCGCTCCCAGAGAGGAATCAGTGCCAGCCCTGCCGCTGAGCAGGAGACGCCGGCTCCTGGGATACATGATCCCTCTCCTGAACCTACCCCTCTTCACGTTGAAGATCTACCAGACTTGGGTTCACCTCTCCTCTGGTGTTCCGGTCAATTCGCTAGAGTTCTTCAACGACATCGTCCTTCTGGGCCTCACCTTCAGCCTAGGCTTCATCCTCCCCTGGTGGGCCCCCATCTATGAGAGCAGGTATGGGCTGACGCATGAGGGGGTCACTATCAAGCGGCCTCTCCGAGGCTCCACGGTCATACCGTACAGGTCGATCGTAAGGGCAGAGATATACATAAAGAAGCAGCCGACGAGTGTGGTCTCCAAGGATGCCTTACGCTACGCAAAAGGCACAGTCGAAGCCTTGAAGCGGAGCGGCTTCAAGTTCTCCGACTACACCAATGCGGAAGAGACCATAGTGCTTCTGCTGACTGAGAACAGGGTCTACATGATGTCGCCCGAGAAACCAAAGTCGTTCATCAAGCGGCTGAGGAGGCAAATCCC
>CAZWKG010000041.1:1927-5350 GCA_964634705.1 uncultured Candidatus Bathyarchaeia archaeon
GGCAGATCTCCCCTAGACCCCTCCTCGGTTTCACGTCGTTAGGTAGGTCGAGGACGACTTCGACTCCATCGATGCAGGCTCTAAACTCCAAGGATAGCCAACAAAATTAGTTAAATATAGTTAAAATATAGGGGTTTTTATCCTTAGAACTATACAAAACGGCCGGCGTGCTCGTTATGTCACCTTTCTTGACCTGATATTGTGGACACATCTCTTTAATACCCCGAAGAGCGATACAACTCGTCAGACGGAAAGGTAATCATCTTGATTGAGCCGGATCGAAAGGACGCCCTAGACGAGGTTCTGATCATTCAGATGCTCTTGGAGCATGAGAAACGGCTCAAGCGGATAGACGACGAACTACGGAAAATAAGGGAGTACCTGACAGATATCGACGCTCTACAGGAACAACACTCCGAATGGCTGAGGGTTACAGAGAAGTTGAAGCAGATAGAGAGTCGGAGGGGTAGAAACCTTCATGAAAACCGCTAACTCCTTGAATAACCGTTTCTAGGTGTTCGTCTGGGTAATCATGCAGGCAATATGTAACCGTATATGGCTTTGATTGGGCTTTTTCCGACTAGGTCGCTCTTCCCCGGGATAACTACACCATCGAAGGCGCGCGTTAACTTCGCCGACCAACCTCAATTATGCGCCAAGACGGTTTAAACACCTCAACTTATTTACTAATATTTTTGTAGCAACTTTAATATGGGTATATGTTTAATGGGTGTGGAGCGTTTGATATGAGCCCCGGAGCGAGGTCCTCTAAGGGCGTCGTCTTCATCGCCATGATGGGCGCCCTAGGAAACGTTCTGTCATTCATCTCCATAACTGTCTCCCCCATCGTCCCCTCCGTTCCCCTCGGGGTCATGAGTTTCTCTCTCGCCATCGACCTCTCCCATATAACCACCTTCATCGCCGCCCTCCTCGGAGGGAGCATTGTCGGCGGCCTCACGGGGTTGGTCGGCGGTTTGGTCGCAGCCTACAAGTTCGGGTTCTCGCAGGGGAACCTCCTAACAGGGTTCGCACTACCAATAGGTAAGGCCCTGACAGGGATTACAGCGGGTCTCGTCGTGAGTGTGTTCAGACACCTAAGCAAGCGTGAGTTAGTGATGGTGCCGGCCACGGTGATCTCATACTTGCCAGAGGCGCTGTACACTGTCTTTATATTCCTCGTGGTATTACCGATGGTCTATGGCAGTCAGGTCTTGCTGATCGTTTTCACTGCGCAGATCATCGCAAAGGCCTTCGTCGAGATGGTCATCATGGGGCTGATTCTCGCCGCGCTGCTTGGAAACCGCGGCTTCGCTGAATACGTCGAGGGCTTCTTCTCTTAACCGCCGAGACAAGCTTACCAATTGGATCGAATAAATAGAAGGTGTTTCAATGGCGTTCTATAGTGGATCCAAATCTTACGACTTCCCCGTTCAAAGCGTATTCGATAAATCCATCTATTGGACGACACCTGAATGAACACATAAAATAGGTTGCTGGGATCCATGTCAAGTGTGTCGGCCTTGGATGTTGAGGGGGTCATCTTCGACCTCGATGCGACGCTGGTGAACCTCGGCGGCTTCGTGGACTGGGAGGAGGCCCACAGAAGGGTCTTCGAGACTTACCTGGAGGAGGGCTTCTCCGAGTCTGCGGTGAGGCGCTGCAGCGGAGAGGGACTCTTCAATATGCTCAACCTGATGTGGGAAGAGCTCTGCACCACGCGTACCAAGGGTGAAGCGGAGCGCATCCAGGGGCGGGCCTACGCTATCCTCGCGGCGTGTGAGGCCCAAGGGGTATCCCGATGCCGGCTTATGCCTGGCTGCTTCGAGGCGTTGGAGTGGCTCAGGGAGCGCGGCGTCAAGATGGGTGTAGTAACCTCAAACTCCCAGGAGGTCGCTGAGCGGATACTGGTGATGAAAGGCTTACTTGGATTCTTCACCGCCGTCGTCTGCCGCACCCCCGCACTCCGGATGAAGCCCCACCCTGACCAGCTCCTCGTCTGCTTCGAGATGATGGGCGTCGACCCCAGCCGGGGCGTCTTCGTCGGCGACAGTGTCAGAGACGTGAAGGCGGCCAAAGCCGCCGGCGTTTACGCCGTCGCTGTTCCCAGCTACTTTACGAGACGTGAAGCCTTGGAAAAGGCTGGCGCAGATCGGATCATTGGTGGCCTAGTGGAGCTCCCCGACGTACTCGCCTCCCTCAGCCTCCAAACTAGATGAGCCTAAAGTAGATGCCGAGGTAGTATAGGACTACGAAGACAACCGCCGCGACGATCAGCCCCCTGAGAGCCCTCCTTCTGTCGATGGCGAAGGCGCAGAGGCAGCCTATGATGAAGCCGCCGAGGTGTGCGTCGTGGGCCACTGCGGCATCCGTTGCAAGCCATACGGCTGAGAACTCTGCTGCGCTCAGCATGATCCCTACAAGGACGGAGGGGAGAGGGATGATGAGGGTGAAGGTGATCTTGAAAGGCATCAGCAGGAAGAGGACGGCGATTATCCCGAAGATGGCGCCAGAAGAGCCGACGAGATAGATTTCAGAGGACGTGTTTAGGAAACTATGTACAAGTCCAGCCGTGACGCCTGAAACGAGGTATGTGAGGGCAAACCTACTCGATCCGATATCTTTCTCTACGATCCCACCTGAGCCCCAAATGGCGATGGCATTCACGAGGAAGTGCATCCAGTTTCCGTGGAGGAACATATAGGTCACGAGAGTTTCGAAGCCTGTTCCGTTGAAGAACCTGACGGGGATTAGAGCGTACTCATCATAGAACCTTAATGCCTCATGCACTGGCAATGCCGAGATGTAAGTCTGGATGATAGCATTGGCAACAAGCAGGAGGTAGGTCAATAAAGGTCGACCATTCGTCTTGCGGTCTTCCATCTTTCAGATGTGATACCAAGGGAGCCGATTTAAAACTTATTAACGTCGTTTGTGGAAACCCTTTTTATAAAACGCGGGTCCCTCAATACTTTGTGGAAGCTAAATGCCTGCGGGGATCATAGGGCGCGGCACCTGGTACGACAAGGCCGCTAGTGAACTTATAGCGCGGGAGAGGCGTCTGGGTCGGAGCCTCGGCCTGATTAGGACTGAGAGTGGGCTCGGCGCATCAGGATTCCCCCACATCGGGAGCCTAGGTGACGCCCTAAGGAACTATGCGATGGCGCTAGGCGTCCAGGTTCAGGGTTACACCTCCGAACTCATCGCTTTCTCCGACGACAAGGATGGGCTGCGAAAAGTTCCCGCAGGTCTACCAAAGGATCTGGAGAAGTGGCTCGGCTATCCCGTCTCCGATATACCCGACCCCTTCGGCACCCATGATAGCTTCGGTGCCCATATGACCTCTCTGCTCCTCGAGGCCCTCGACACATGTGGCGCTGAGTACACCTTCAAGTCCGGGACTAAGGTCTACGAGGAAGGTGTCCT
>CAZWKG010000041.1:5450-7412 GCA_964634705.1 uncultured Candidatus Bathyarchaeia archaeon
CTAGACATCCGCTTCGAGGCCTATGGGAAGGATATCGCAGACTCCGTCAGGGTGAACGACCGCATCTGCAGGGAGATCCTCGGCTATGAGCCGCCCATGCACATCCAGTATGAGATGTTCCTCGACCGCGGCGGTAAGAAGATATCCAAGTCCGCGGGTAACGTCTTCACACCTCAGGTATGGTTCAGATACGGATCGCCCCGGTCTTTGAACCTGTTGATCTTCAAACGGTTTGTGGGCGCCAAGAGCGGCTCCGTCGAAGATATCCCCACCCACATGGACGAACTCGACGACCTGGAGGACATCTACTTCCGGAAAGTTAAAGTGCGTGATGCGAAAGAAAGGGCCAAGCTCTCCGGCCTCTACGAGTATTGCTGGATGCTGAAGCCGCCTGAGATTCCGAGCGTCCATATCCCCTACAATCTGATGATTAACCTAGCTAAGGTTGCGCCGAAAGGGTCTGAGGTCAAGTTCATCAGAGAGAAACTGCGAGATTATGGCTATCTAGAACAAGGAGAACGAGGACTTGAGGACCGCATCCAATACGCTCTTAATTGGGTTAGGGACTTTGGCGAGCCGAGCGAGAAGATGATCACCCTCACCTCACAGGAGGCGGAGGCGGTCGAGGCCCTTCTAAAAGCCCTCCAGGTTGCAGACTGCGAGGACGAATACCAGAGTGCGGTCTTCAACGTGGCTCGGGAAGAGGGTATGCGGCCGGGGAGGCTCTTCCAGATCCTCTATCAGATCCTGCTCGGGAAAGCTCAAGGACCGAGGTTCGGCCCCCTAGTAGTTGCGATGGGGAAGGAGAACGTAGTAAGGAATCTTGAGAAAGCTTTGAGCGATCTGTGAACCCTTTTCCAAGGCTATCTTGAGAGGAGGGTTATAGCGAGGATAGCGAAGAGGAGTCCGGCCCCCTTCGCCGGTGTCAGCCTCTCCCCCATAACGAGGAATCCTATGATGCTTGATAGGGCAACGTGCATCCCATATATAGGGACGACGGAGGAGATGGGGCCGAGTTCGAGTGCTTTGTAGTAGGAGATAATGGCTATGGCCAGGACGACGCCCGCCGCATAGAGCACCAGCGAAGGGCGGTCGAGTGAGAGGTGATCCATGAACTTGTACCCCTGTGCCTTGGCCACGCAGAAGGCTAGGGAACTGAGAATAGCATTGGTAACGGTGACCGCAACATAAGCCGGTATCTCCCTCATAGAAGTCTTCAAAAGCGGCGGCATTATGCCGTAGAATACGAGCGATATCAGCACCCAGATCAACCAGTGCAAGAGTTACTCCTCCTTCGATGAGTAGGCATGGAGGACATAAAAATAGGGATGAAGCTATGCGTAGGGCTTTCCACCCCTACCCCATGAGGCCTTGTCGATGTCCTGGATGATCACAGTAACCGCTTCTTGGGTGCATCCGCAAGCCTCGCAGACAGCCTTCGTCACCAGTTCTATGGCCTTCGCCTTTGTGGAATTGTCTCTGCCCTTCCACCACTTGATCTCGACCAAAGGCATCTAAACACCGAGGAATAGACAGCTCATGAGGATAAGAAGCTTTCCTGAGGGGCGGGCTCTACACTCAAGATCCTCATCATGGATCAGAGGGGCTTGATCATCATCGCCCGCCATATAAAGATCAAGAGGCCGCTTTGAAAAACTTTTGCGTGAAAATGATCTGCTGTTTCCTGAAATAATTGTTCTCGACATCTATCCTGTTCGGTGGTAAGTGGATGTCGGCGGCGAACCGAACATCACCATTCGGTAATGGGCTCTAATGACGATGGGCCGTCCCTAAGTAGCTGGCGCAAGAGAGAAAAACAAGCGAGTCGTATAGTGAGATCACCTTGAGCCGGTATCTTGAAGAGTTGGAGAAGACTGGGTTGAGCCTCCTCATCTACAGAGACGGCGAAGTCGTCTTCTCCAGCGCCAGCAGGGGGATAAGGCCCCTCCTCGACGCTATAGA
>CAZWKG010000042.1:0-7213 GCA_964634705.1 uncultured Candidatus Bathyarchaeia archaeon
ATGGCGGAGCCGGTGTCGAGATCGGGTCCTTCATGCGCCGCGGCATGATTGTCGTCCTCGGCGGCGTTGGACCCTTCGCCGGGGCCCACATGAACGGCGGCGAGATCTTTATCTTCGGCCGCGCTGCGAGACGACTAGGGGCCGAGATGAAAGGGAACGGCGGTGTCATCGTCTGCTTCGGGGAGGTCGAGGCGCTGCTGCCCACCTTCGTCTACGACACCACATACAGTCCCACCTTCCTGAAACTCTACCTGAAGGAGCTCCGCGACGAGCTCGGGATCCGAGCGGCCGAGAAGTACATGGACGCCCCCTTCAGGCGGTATCGCGGCGACATCGCTGTCGGCGGGAACGGCGAGATCCTCATCGTAGAAAAAATTTAGAGCTGAAGGGATTGAAGGTCGGCATACTAGCCTCCGACAGGGGCGAGTGGCACGTCCAGCAGTTAGAGGGAGAGCTCCTCCGCAGAGGCGTAGAATCCTACATCTTCCCAGCCACCCGCTTCCTCTCCAGGATCGATGCGGAGCCTAGGGTCTCAGTCAGTGGCTACAGCATCGACGACTTCGACGCCGTCATCGTCAGGAAGGTGCCCGGCGGAACCCCTGAGCAGGTCTTCTACCGGATGGACGTCCTCCACAGGCTTGAGGACCTCGGCGTCTACGTCATCAACCCTGCTGAGGCCATAGAGAGGGCCGTCGACAAGTACTACACATCGGCGCTCCTGGAGGATGTGGGGGTTAGGGCGCCGCGGACCTTAGTCACCGAGAGGTTCAGCGAGGCGATGGAGGGCTTCGAGGAGCTAGGGGGCGATGTCGTCGTGAAGCCGCTGTTCGGCTCCCTAGGCATGGGCATGGTCCGGGTGAGCGACCGCGACATGGCCTATCGTGTCTTCAGGGCGCTGGAAATGACCCAGAGCGTCTACTACCTCCAGGCGTTCATCCCCCACGGCAACAGGGACATCAGGGCCTTCGTTGTCGGCGAGAGGGTAGTCGCCTCCATGCTCAGGGTGGCCGAGGGATGGAAGACCAACATCTCCGGCGGCGCTGTAGCCAAGCCCTATGCGCTGGAGGAAGAGCTCGCCGAGCTAAGCACTAAGGCTTCGGAGACCTTAGGGCTGGAGTACTCAGGCGTCGACCTTCTCCGCTCGGAGCGCGATGGCGAGGTCTACGTGGTGGAGCTGAACAGCACCCCCGGCTGGCAGGGGCTGCAGACCGTCACCGAGGAGAACATCGCCGGCATCATCATCGACCACATCCTGTCGAGGCTGGGCTGAAGGATCCATCCATGGCCTACGGCAACCTGAGGGACGGCGACGCCATCGTCACCTCCCACGGCTTCATCTTCTACATCTTCGGGTACGACCACCCCGAAGACGGCTACAACGCCTTCCTCAAATACGTCCCAGAGGAGCACGCCGACCTCTTCGACCTAGACTGGCTAGACGTCCGCTGGCAATATAGGGGGACAGTTCTCCTCCGCCCGAAGGAACTCTACAGCCCCAGGGGATATCCCAAACTCATAGAGTCCTTCCATCGAGCCTTCCCCGATTACCTTCACTTCTCGGGGCAGCTAGACCGGTGGATGATCACGGTGCCGCGGAAGCTCATCGAGGAGGCACACATCCCTTCAAGGCAGCTGATGCGACTCAGGAGGCGGGGCGCCGGCGACAGGCTGGAGGCGGAGGCCCTAAAATTGATCCGTCTCCTGACCGAGACCTCATCCGTACCTTCTGGTTTCTTTGGCGTCCACGGCTCCATCAGCCTTGGAATGCACCATGAGGGGAGCGACATAGACATCTCCGTTTACGGAGCGGCCTATTTCCGGCGAGTGAAACAGGCTCTGACGGAGCTGGAGGAGGAGGGGGTTCTGACCCTCAAGCGGGAGAGCCGATTCGACAGGAAGCGGCTGAACCGGGGTATCTTTGAAGGCGTGGATTTCGTCGTCAACGCGACCAGAAGATTCTCCGAGATCCAGAGAAGGCGCCAAGTCTACCGTCCCCTAGGGGTAATCGAGATGATGTGCTCATGCAAATCGACGGAGGAGGCCGTCTTCAGGCCAGCCATCTATAGGGTTGAAGGGTGCACACCCGTCGGAGGGCATGATCCTAGGGTTGGAGGGGTATCAGAGGTGGTCGCCATGGTCGGCCTCTATCGAGATGTTGTCCGGCCGGGGGAATCGATGAGGGTTCGAGGGATGCTTGAGGAGGTCTTGGAGAAGGTGGAGCCTGTGCGGCTCAGGGTCGTGGTTGGCTCCGCTTCGCCGGGGGATTATCTCGACTGGGTCGGCTCCTAGACGTGGATCTCGACAATGTCACCGTCTTCGAGCGCCTGGTCCAGACCGACTCTTTCTCCGGGGAACTTTGCGCTGGGCCCCCACAGTTTCGCATATTTGAACCTCTTGTAGAAGTCGCTGTGTATCGTCTTAGCCAGCTCGCCCACGGTCACCCCCCTCCGGGAGACGATGGGGATGGGGGAATGCTGCTTCCCCGGCTCCTTGGTGTAGATTCGGGTGATGCCGAGGATGTTGAGTAGTTTAACCCCCAGCAGCTCCGCCAAGTTCGGTGTCTCCAGGGCGGAGACGGGGATGACATCAAGGGGCTTCGCAGCCTCCACGAGGCCCTCTAGCGCTCCTCGACTCCCTTCTACATCGGCTTTGTTGGCGACGACTAGGGTGGGGCGGTAGACAGCGTTCTCGAATATGGCGTCCTCCACCAGGTCTAGGGTCACTCTTCCCCGTACGCGGACCAGGGCGGATCTGATCTTGTACTCTCTGAGCAGCTTCGTAACATCGTCGGGCGTGAAGCCGTCCAGCTCTCCCTCCCAGATGAACTGGATGCTTGACCCGTGGCCTCGCCTCCGGATCTCCACCTCCCCCTCAGGCTCCACGGTCAGGATGCGGGACCTCTCCAGCTCCTCCGCCACCATCAGGTACTGGCCCGCTGGGTCTTCTGTGAGGTCAACCATGACGATAAGGCCGTCTGCATTCCTTGCCAGGCTCAGGATGCGGAAGCCGCTGGCCCGCCCCTCCGATGCCCCATCGACGATTGGGGGCGCCTCTACCAGCTGGAACTGGATGTCCTTGTAGGGGAGCATCCCTGGGATGGGTTCCCGGGTTGAGAAGGGGTAAGATGCGATCGTCGGCGTGGCGTTGGTCACCGCCCTCAGCAGGCTGCTCCTGCCGACGTTGGTGGGTCCGAGGACGACGACCTGCGCCGCCCCCGCCTTCTCGATGAACCAGGATGGTGCCCGCCTCCTCTTGGCCTCCTTCTTCTTCCGCTCGATCTCCTCCTTCAGCTGGGAGATCTGCCGCCTGACGTGGGCGCACATCTTCTCCGTCCCTTTGTGCTTCGGCACCAAGGAAAGGAACTCCTGCATCAGCCTGACCCTCTCCTGTGGATTCCGGGTGAGGGTGACCTCGAACCACTTCTTCTTAGCCTCAGCAGGCAGATTCGCAGGCATGCCGGGTTATTCCTCGGAAGCCTCCATCGTGCCGAGCCGCTGAAACGGCTTCAGAACCTACTCGATGGGCTGCTTCCCTCATCAATATTCTTAACCCTGCGTAAATCTATTCCTATCCGAAGGCGCGGAGGGCATGGAGAAGCCGAAGGACAGAGATTTCATCGAGACCGTGGAGGGTCTCCTCTTCTGCGTCGTGGGCTACCTCCACCCGCCTGACAGGTACACGGCTTACCTGAAGTACGTCCCCGCGCCCGACGGGAAGTGGAGCAAGGGAGAGACCCGCTACGCCAGGGCCATCCCCTATTACCACGTATCCCAGGTGGAGGCCACCTACACCCTCCTGAGGGAGCGGTACCCACAGTACCTGTTCAACTGCCCCGTCCGGAACATCACGGTCTCCTTGGTTCCACATGAAAGCGTCAAGACCTACTACCGACCGAGAAGCCGCCTCCACTCCATCTTGGCTGAGGGGGCCGAAGACGCCCTTGAGCAGAGGCTCATCAACCTAGTCGCTCTCCTCTCTGAAACCTCAGGTCTCAGATATGGTGACTTCGGCGTCACGGGCTCCCTGCTGACGGGAACCCACAACCCAGAATTCTCAGACATCGACCTCACCGTCTACGGCTACAAGGCCTCGCAGAGGTTGAAGCAGACGCTCATCGAAGCCAAGGAGGAGGGCGGAGCGATTCGGTCCTACGGCCGTGAGAGGATGGCGGAGTGGAGTCGGAGCCGTTCCCGGATGTTCCCCCTAAGCTTCGAGGAGTTGATGGCCCTCGCAGAGAGGCGTTGGAACTACGGTGTCTTTCAGGAGACCTACTTCTCCGTCCACCCCGTCAGGACCGACGGCGAGATCAAGGAGAGGTATGGCGACAGAGTCTACCAGCAGCGGGGCGTAATAACCGGGACTGCCGAGATCAGCGATAGCTGGGAGTCCATCTACCTGCCCGCCGTCTACAACGTCGAAGATGTGAAGACGAAAGCCGCAGTCCAGGCGGAAATCGATGAGATCGTCTCCTACGAGGGGCTGTTCTGTGATATCTTCGAGGAAGACGAACGAGTCGAGTTCAGGGGCACCCTGGAGGAGGTGTCAGCCGACAGAAACCGCTACAGGATTGTGATCGGAGGCGCCGGTTCCGGACAAGGATACATCAAACCTGCTTCTTAGGATGGATCATCCAGAGCCTTCTTCCGTTGGATGCATGGATCTCTATATAGGAGCTCTCAGAAGGCATCGACAGCTGCGCGTCAAATTTTTAAAGAGTTCACTCCTGAGATTCACTGAGGCTGTGAAAATGGAGAGACCAGACAAGACGATGTATTTCCTCAACATCGCCCTCGCCGTCGCCGCCCGCTCCACCTGCCTCCGGCGGAAGTTCGGCGCCGTCATCGCTAAGGGTAACACTATCGTGGGCACGGGCTATAATGGCACGGCGAAGGGTGTCGTCAACTGTATCGAGGCCGGATGCATAAAGAACGAGCTGGACCTCCCTCATGACCGGGCCTACGACCTCTGTCCGGCCGTCCATGCGGAGGAGAACGCCATCATCAACTCCAATAGGGCCGACAGAATTGGGGCCAGGCTCTACATCGCCGGCTTCGACGCCGACGGCAACTACACGCGGGCCGATCCATGCCAGAGGTGCAAGCGGAAGGTCATCAACTCGGAGATAGATGAGGTCATCGTCCTCGACAGCACCGGGGAGCCCATCAGATATAGCGTCAAGGACTGGATCCAGGAGGATACGGACTGGTATTTAGGAGAATTAGAAAGAATAAGAAAGAAAGTATCAACCTAGAATGCCTACCTCTCGAGGGTGAACCTTAACTCTGTAAACTTTTAAAAAATCAAATAACAATGGTTGATCGAGACTAATGAATTTCTAAATCCCTTAGCGCTCCTTTAAGTCACTATGTGAATATACCTTATTAGACTTGAAGTAGGTAGATACCACAGAACTCCAATTATTGAGTTGAAATCCTCATAGGAGCACATTATGTTCTGGCAAGTTATGGGCTCTTCTTCCAATGCCAAACGGACAGGTTCAGCCCAAACATTATGAGCAAAGGTATTGTAGTAGACGGAGTTATTCTCAGCCCAAAAACAGTATAGCATATCGGGTCCCCCGCTGTAAGATAAAACTGGAGCAGAGGAGGATGCAGCAGCAGGACGGATCGTCCTCTCTACCTCCCATCCAGTAGGCCATGCTCTTTTAACGTGGATAAGATCATAGGTCAAGTCTTTTAGAAAGGCTACATGGACGTCATCCCCGCTTGCTATGGCAGATGCCAGTTGAAAATCCGTGTTCGCCACATTGCTCGAGGATACTACTTCTTCTTCGCTCCACGTAACACCATCCCACAGTTTCCCAAACATAGGAGCCGTCGGAACGTCCGGTGCTTGCTCTTTCTTAAATGACCTGAGATAAATGGCGTAGACCTTCCCTGACGTCAAAGAAACGGGAACAACCCCATAGTATCTTCTTGTCGGGTTGAGTGAGTATGGAAATCCTGGAGCGTTGCTTGTCCATGTACCGTTATTTTGACCGCTTTTACATATCAGTGGCTCCATATTTTCGCCGTAACATCCCACCCAGGGATAGCCCTCTGAGTCTACGGTTATGGTGGGATCACATGTATAGAAGTCTTTGAGAACCGGAATGTCTTGCTCTTCTGCCCCCCAACTTATTGTTCCGTTGCTGTTAGGAACGCCTCGTCGATACCATATTCTCGGCCCCCATGAGGTGCAGACGTAATGAACGTAGGTTCCATCGTAGTGAAGCGAGAAGAAGTCTCCGTAACTTGTCCCTGTAACAAGGGTGGGGTCACTCCAGTTCAAGCCATCGGCGCTCACTCTATACCTGATAGCCATGTTGTAAAAATAGAACACCCAGTGGAGACCTTGGGCGTAAAAACTTTGCCTTTGAAAGGGCGTCCTTATGCTTGCATACATAGCTGGTCCCACCGTGCTTGTCCTTGGTAGTGGTGCGTGTGCACGAATGGTGCCTGAGCTCACTATGATCCTTAAAGTGGTTAAATGCCCTGTCACAGCAATAAAACCATTTAAAGCTATGATGATGGAGATCAGGAATAGAACTCGTTGGGTACTATTCTTCAATTAAGGATGCCCCTGACCAGTGCACACTTAATTATTCACCTATTAAATATTTAAATCTATTATGAAGGATAAGAAATGATTTTAAAACACATTTTTAAATACCGATTTTTCAACTTGCATCACTCATAACTATAGATGATTATAACTTTTATTCTTTATTTATAAAACTTCATTATCGCCCTTAAAATTCTTAATTTTTCTAACTTATGCTTGATCTCATCGACGGGCGCAATTATTTTGTACGCGAGAAGGAGCTTAGGAAAGATTCTAGACGCTCGATTCTTGTATTAATAACGTCTAGAAGCTTTTTTTGCTCGTTTACCTGTTTCAATATAGTTTCTAATTCCTTCCCTTGCTTCTGAAGCTCTTTTTCAAGGTTCAGAACCCTTTTAGTTGTAGCGATGTCAAACCCAGATATTTGACCTTTTATGGTTACATCGAACTTCTCTTCGTCCTCAGACATCCGGATAACCTCTAACTATTAAATAATGCGACAATAAATAAATAATTATTGCTTGCGTTTTTGCGAGAAAACTCAGGCGGAGATGAGCATGGGTGAGGCGATGAATCCGCTTTGAATCGACGTTTAGGCATCCTAATAGAGAAGGCTTAGTTTTTATATAAGGAACCGCTTCACGCGCAC
>CAZWKG010000043.1:0-7117 GCA_964634705.1 uncultured Candidatus Bathyarchaeia archaeon
TAGCACACCAGCCGGATGAGCATGTGGTCCTCTTGGACGTGGCCGCAGCAGCCCGAGGGTATTGCTCGCTAGCCTACCGGTTGACCGGCTGCTGATGATTTTATCGAGGATCGTGATGGCTTTCCGAAATCCTCCAAGATGCTGTCTTTGGTAGGAGCCAGCCTAAACCGCCGTTATTTTAGGGTATCTGCCTGTTCTTGTGCGGGTTCCCTTGCTGCCAAAGCTCGCTGTGTCGATGGAGGTGGACACTTTCACCCATCTCTCAGCTCTAAAGAGGTTGGGAACAGTTTTATCCGCCTCGCCTCCCTGCTGACCCCAGGGAAAAGGTGTGGGGGCTCGGGCGGCTGCGGTTCTCCCCCTTCATTATGGCAGGGCGCCGAAATGGCTTTTCACTAGGATGGTGAATCTGGCCGAGTGCATAGTCGAGATCATCATCCAAGAGTACGGCATCCGCGGCCTCCTGGAACGCCTCTCCGACCCATGGTTTTTCCAGTCGCTGAGCTGCGTCCTCGGCTATGACTGGCACTCCAGCGGGACGACGACCGTGACCTGCGGCGCACTTAAGGAAGCCATCGACCCCAGCGAGTTCGGGGTGGCCGTCGCCGGAGGGAAGGGTAGGGCGTCGAGGAGGACGCCTGCGGAGATCGAGGAGCAGGGCGCTGCCTTCGGTCTGAGCAGCAGGCGGATCGAGGAGTTGAAGTATGGGAGCAGGATGGCGGCAAAGGTCGACAACAGCCTCGTGCAGGACGGCTATGCCATCTACCACCACGTCTTCGTGTTCACGGAGCGCGGTGGCTGGATCGTTATCCAGCAGGGCATCAACGAGGCGGAGAGGAACGCCCGCCGCTACCACTGGCCCCCAGAGCACCAGAGCCTCGTCGAGGAGCCCCAGAACGCCATCCTCTGCGACAGCCATCTCCCAGCCGTCCTCGACATGACATCGAACAAAAGCGAGGAGAACAGGAGGGGCTGCCTCGACCTCGCCAGGGAGGACCCCCGCCGACTTGAACGCCTCCTCACAAGACCTGCGCCGGAGCACCAGAGCACCCTCGAAGGCTGGATGGAGAAAAACGCGCCTCAGAGGGTCCTCATAATGCCGTCGAGGATTAATTGGAGGGCGCTGAGGGCGGCCTACGAGTTCCAGCCAAGCAGCTACGAGGAGCTCATCTCACTTCGCGGAGTCGGGCCCTCGACGATCAGAGGCCTCGCCCTCGTCGCGGAGCTCATCTACGGTGAAAAGCCTAGCTGGCGCGACCCTGTCCGCTTCAGCTTCGCCTTTGGAGGTAAGGATGGGGTCCCCTTCCCAGTCGACAGAAGGTCCATGGACGAGGCCGTCGACGCCCTTAGAACTGGTATCGAGGAGGCTGAGGTGAGGCGAGATGAGAAGCTCCGAGCCATCCGGAGGTTGAGGAGGTGTGTCCCCGCCATCCCGGATGATAGACGCTGATGCCCTTGGGCTCCCTGGATGCCGTTCTAGAGAGGGAGAGTGGTCGTCCTGGAGGTTGTAGAGTTCATCCTATTGATGAGGTGCGCCCTAAGACCTATGGAATTATTGATAAAGCCTACCGCGAGAAAACGTAAAACACGCATGTAACCATATCATGATCGCATCCTATAAATTCCTATACCGCGCATACGAGTATCTCGATGAAGAGTATGATACCTGTCGCAACTTCAGAAGGCGTGACGGTTCACTGTCCGAGTAGCGGCAGGTATTCCTTCTTCAACAGTCCTTACCCACCCCACAAACTCTTCACAGGCATAGATGTCTACCTCGACCGCTCCTTTGGCGAGATCGCTCCCTCGCCAGTCGAAGGCAAGGTTGTCCAGATAAGGAAGATCCGGTGTCCGAAGGGGAGGGGCTTCCAAGACCCGGACTTCGATATCGTCACACTGATCCAGAGTTTAGAGGACTCCGACAGGATGATCAAGATTCTTCATGTGGCTCCAGTCATCCAACGAGGGGAAGTAGTGGAACCTGGACAGGAACTCGGGCGGCTCCTCCGGTCTGGCTACTTCAACTTCTGGACCGACCCCCACGTTCACGTGGAAGTCAGAAAACCCTCAGACCCCCTAAGAGCGAGAGGAGGTTTCAAGCTCCTTAGGCTGTTGGAGGTGGATGCATCAGATCAGGCTGAGGAGCTGAGGGGGACGGTGTTGAAGAGCATACCAGAGTACTCCCTGATCTCACTGAATGGCGGGTTCAGGCATGGTCTACCGGCCGATGTCGGAGGCGTGACGGGACTCCTAGACGGGGGGATACCCCACTACGGGTGGGTAGGAGCCCACATAGGCGTAGATCCACCTCGCCTAAGCATGGTGAAACTCTGCGGTAAACCCATAGCAGAAATCAGGAAAATATCCGGTAACACCTGTCTGGCCGATTGCATGGACATCACCATAAAAGTGGATGGGATCCCGGTCGGATTATCTTGCTACCTTTTCCCGGCCTCGGAGCCGGTGGTAAAGCTGGTGCCTCCCAGGGTAGGTGAATTACATCTAGAGGAGTCCAGTGAGGTATCTTTAGCCATCAATTGAGGCCCATACGGCATCCAGCCCTAAATATGAGACTGAATGATGCGTAACTGATTCCCGAAAGAAAGCTACCCAACATCGATCATCTAAATTACTATTACGCGTCGACTCAAAAAGATCATGGGCTCTCAAACCTTTGGAAAAATGTAGGTATAAACCCACGCTTCGGCTACAGTCAAAAGGTCTTTTAAAGCCGTCATCATGGATTATGGCGTGAGCCGTGGGGTGTAAGGCCTGACAGTATTGGACTTCACCGCTCTGAGGGAGGGACGTATAAGCAGGGGGGCTGCGGAGGCCATCCTATCGCATAAAGGCGTTCCCCTGGAGCTGCTGGAGGTTACGAGTAAACTAAGGAACACCCACATCGGCAGGGAGCTCCGGTTCTACTATCCCGAGCCTCGGTTTCCGAGCGTCTCCGTGACGGGGACTACATGCGCGCTGAGCTGCAAACACTGCAGCGGCCACTACCTCCAATGGATGACAGGGGTCGAGACGCCGTCGAAGCTGAAGAGGTTCTGCACCAGGCTGGAGGATGAGGGAGGCGTCGGCATCCTCATCAGCGGCGGCTCCGATATCCACGGCAGGGTCCCCCTCGACCCATTCTACGGCGCCCTCAGGTGGGTCAAGGAGAACACCAGCCTCATCGTCAACGTCCACACGGGGCTGCTGGGTGCGAGGCAGGCGGAGGAGATCGCCTCCACGGGCGTCGACGTCGCATCCGTGGACGTTGTGGGGAGCGACGAGACCATAAGGCGCGTCTACGGCCTGAAGGCGACGGTGGAGGACTACTGGGAGACCCTGAACGCCCTGAGGGAGGCCGGCGTCCCCCACGTCGTCCCCCACATATGTGTCGGCCTCGACTTCGGGGAGATACGCGGAGAGGCTGTTGCCCTAGAGATGGCTCAGAGATTTGACCCCGAGCTCGTTGTGATCCTGGGGCTGATACCTACACCTGGGACAGCTATGGAGGCCGTCGAGCCTCCGTCAGCCGAGGATATGGCGAGGGCTGTGGCAGCGACGAGACTCATGTGCCCCGAAGCCAGCGTCGCCATAGGATGTATGCGCCCCCGAGCCGACAGGAGTAGGATGGAGGAGCTGGCGATAAGGGCTGGCGCCGACAGGTTGGTCCTCCCATCAAGATCGACGATCGAGACAGCGGGGATGGAGGGCTTCTGCATCAAACATCTGGACGGATGTTGCTCGATACCTCGGAGCCTAGAACACTGCGCGTTAAGACGATGAGACCTCTAGGCTCATCTTTAATACATGGATGAAGTCTCTCGGCGATGCGCCAATTAGTTCTATGGAGTGGCCACGGAAGAACTCTTCCACAGCATCTTCTATGGCGGATGCGTCGACGTGGAGACCTATGAGCATGTCCTCAAGCTCCTCTATTGCTTCCTCTGGGTGCATGAAGAAGTCGCCGGTGATCTTGACATTGACGAGGCAGCCGTCTTCGACCTCCGTCTCCGCGGCCATCAGCTTCCCCCCCGGCACCTTAAACTCTGCACGCCCCAAGACCTCACCTCTTGAAGATCCATTCCTGAGAGAGGTACCGCTCCCGGAGCTTCTCCACCAG
The DNA here is from genome assembly GCA_964634705.1 of uncultured Candidatus Bathyarchaeia archaeon. Classification (GTDB taxonomy): domain Archaea; phylum Thermoproteota; class Bathyarchaeia; order TCS64; family TCS64; genus CAZWKG01. The sequence continues at coordinate 4,115 of CAZWKG010000043.1, forward strand.
CTCCTCCTCGTAGGCGGTGAGCTCCCCTGGCTCGAGGTGGATGTCGAGGGTCTCCTCGAAACCCGATATGAGGGCGCGGCGCACCTCGTCAAAGGAGACGTCGCGCCCGAGTTCCCGGCGGATGCTCGTCACCCGCTCCTCGGCCGCCTTGATCATCTTGTCGCTGATCTTCGTGTCGGAAACCTTCAACACGGTGAAGATCTTCCTCACGTCGCAGTCCACCAGGACGGTGCCGTGCTGGAGGACGACGCCGTACCGCCGGGTCTGGGCGTTGCCCGAGATCTTTCTCCCCCCGGCGATGATGTCGTTTATGGGCTTGAACTCTGCCTCCAGCCCCATGGCCCCCAGCCCGTTGACCACGCATCCGCATATCAGCCTGTATGAGGAGATGATATCACTCGGGATTTTCGGGTCGTCGTCTGTGGCGACGAGGCTGTAGGTGATCTCCCCTTCGTAGTCGTGGAAGACGGCCCCCCCGCCTGTTATGCGGCGGATCACGTCGACGCCGTGGCGGCGGCAGGCCTCCAAGTCCACCTCATCCCTCAGGTTCTGGAAGTAGCCGACGGATACGGCCGAGGGGTTCCACCTGTACAGCCTGACGGTGTTAGGCGTGTCCTCCCTCCCTCTCGCGTAGGCTATTGACTCGTCCGTGGCCATCTGGGTGTATGCGTCCTCCACCCTCATATCGATTAGACGCCATGTCTCATTCATGGTCCGTCAACCCTGTCATCGCGGCCTCTCGACGCGCCTCCTCACAGGTCAGCCTCCGGGGGTAGTTGTAGAGGGGGCCGGACGGCCGTTCGTTGTAGTAAGGGCGGTTGCACCCGGGGCAGCCGCTGGTCCGGAAGGCCTCTCCGCTCCTCAGGACCTTTCGGATAGCCCCAGGGTCCGCGCCTAACCCCGTCAGCCTCCCTGTCTCGTCAAACTCCATCTCCTCGAAGCGGGTCAGCCCCCGCGTGATCAGACGCCTCGCAAGCTGGACGCGCCGGTAGACGTCCAAAGGCGGCTGGGGTCGGCCGGCGAGCATCGTGCCCGGGATGGGGGTGAAGGCGAATAGAACCGTCTGGATGCCCATGTCCATCAGCCGCTGGATGAGACTCACAGTCTCCTCCTCCGTCTCGCCGAGGCCGACGATGAGGTTTGACATGACCCTCCCCGCCCCGAGGAGTTCGACCGCCGTGCTCAACGCCTCTAGGTGCCTCTCCCAGCGGTAGGGCCCCTTCACCAACTTCCCCTTCACACGGTCGAAGAGTTCCGGCGTCGCCGCATCCAGCGGTATGCTGATCCGGTCAAGGCCGGCACTCCTCAGCCCCTCCATCTCGCCCCTATCAAGGGGAGGGGAGTCGAGGGAGACCGGGAGGTCCGTGACGCCCCCGATCGCCCTCAAAAGGGCGAGGACATCACCGAGAAACCCTGGGTAGTTGATGGCTTGGATGCAGATCCTCGTGAGGACATCCTCTGTCGGCCGCCTCAGCCCATTGAGAACCTTCTCGGTGGGGAAGGCGGGCCAGAGGACCCTCGAAAGGAGGGACTTCCTCGAAGGGCTCTCCCGGGCTTGGGGGCAGAACGCGCAGTTCGCTATGCAGCTGCCTTCCGTGTATGTCATCAGGTAGGCCGTCGTCGGCTTTATGTCGAGCCAGCACTCGGTCAACCCCAGCATGGAGGCGGTGCCGATACTGACCCTCAGATTCTCTGGAATCATAATGACCCTTTGGAGGCGCGATTCTTAAACGCTTATGGCTTCACGCCTCTTATAACTTTTCAATCGGGCGTCCTATTCGGTTTGTACTGGCCTCGACGAGAGCGGCTCAGACAGGTGATCATATTTCTTTTTAACCTCCTCCATCCGGCCACAGGAGAACCGCCCCTCGGGGCAGTAGCCGAGCTGATAGCAATATGGGCCGCCCCGGCTGAACAGCTCCGGCTCAACGGCCCGGACTTGCACAAGCATGGCGTCCGCCAGCGCCCTGATCTCCCACTGGGCCCGGTTGCAGCATCTCAGGCCGAAGAAGTGGTGGAGAGCTCTCCCGTCCATCGTCATCATCAGGTTCGTCTCCGTCGCGTTCGGCAGCACGAATCGCGCATCCTCCCTCGGCACACCCTCCTCTAAGAGTTTGTGGTAGGTCTCGCTGGCGGCCTCGATGAAGGAGGTGAAGGACCCCTGAGCGTTCTCCAAGATGGTTCTGGGGACGACGATATGCTCCTTCAAACGTTTCACAGCTATGTAGCGCTGGCTCTGCTGGGAGTAGGAGGCGAGCCGGTGGCGGACGAGCTGGTGGCTGCAGGCCCTGCTGATCCCCTCGATGGCGAAGGTGAATGAGATGTGGGAGAGCAACTCCATGTCCGGTAGGTCAAACCCCCTGAAAGCCTCACGTATCTGAGAACTAGGAGTGTAACTTAATAACTCAACCTTCATCTTAGCATTCCACATATTTTACGGTGGATTGTCGGAGCCACATCTCTGAGAGACTCGATGAGGTCCTCGCTAAATGAATCCCGGTGCTGCAGGGCGTAGCTTATCGCCGTTCTGAGGTTGGCGCTTAACAGCCATTTCGAGTCATCGAGACGTGTGAAAGTGAAGAAGCGGTGTCTCAGGACGATGTTAAGGACCTCACCCTCGGTCGCCTCCATCAGCCAACATAGCCTGTTGTGATCGAGGATGCTCCCATGCTGAACCTCAATCCTGCCCGCAAGCCTTGCCACTCGCTCCTGGTCCTTTTCGAGTCTGTGGAATATGGCGGAGGGCTTCGAGCTGCTCATTGTCGTCAGCATTGCTGTGGCGATTAGCGTCTCGATGCCCGGGGTGTGAGCGACGAGTTCAAGCTTCAAACCTCTCAACCCCTCTATTCTTCCAGGCTATACTGGCGGAAGCTCAGACTCCTTCGGCTTCGCTTTCAACTCCTCCGGGACGTTGACGGCTCGGACGACGTTTAGGGAGTTTATCACATATATGGGCGTCCCATCCGGTTCGTATCTCTTGAGGCGTTTGACGCCGCGGAGGAC